>DASQQK010000001.1:0-6458 GCA_035643435.1 Nitrososphaeraceae archaeon
GTTCTGGGAGCTGCTTTAAAAGGGGAGAAGGGATTCCAACCAAATCCCGTGAATGTCAAAACTGGCGGTTCGATCACTTGGACAAATAAAGACACCGTGGTACATACTGTAACCTCTGGCTCAGGTTTTAGTGATGCAAAACTAGGCGAAGAGTTTGATTCGGGCCTTCTAGGTGGTTATTTTACTCACAAGTTCGATAACCCCGGAGTATTTCCATATTTCTGCCAGATACATCCAACCATGGTCGGTTCTGTCGTGGTAGGAAGATAATAGATTGGTATTTAAAGCCCCGGCAAAGTTTGGCATAGCTTATACCGAAACCGTTAGAATGATATTCAATCCTTGCCAAAATCCTTTTTTTAAAAGTGCCTCGCATTGTTTTGGTTATATGCCGCAGCTTTCAATTTGTCTTCATACACGGCAAGGACCGGTGGCGAAACAGATGAAACATCCATACATATGGCGATATGTCATGCATGACAAGCATGCGGTAGAAAACTCATCAAGAAAATCAAGCCCCAATTTTGATAGGCCAATATTAAAAGTCTAGACTTTGGAGAATAAGCCAATTTGAAGTATCAGAATAACATAGTCCATGATACTTTTGTTATACCTAGTACTAACACACCTTTTTTTAAAACTTATTTTATTCTCGTACCTCTTACACTATCACGACCACATCAACTTCGCATTAGTAATCTAGTTCTAATTTGGTTTTAGGGCTATATACGAACACGGAGCTAGCCGCAGAAATATCTACACGGCAAGATCTATATATTCAAAGCCAGTGATAAGTACAAAACGATTGACATCCAGTACATTATTGTATATAGATAAGGGAGTATTGCAATACGGCAAGAAATTTATAGCGCAATCGCATGATAGCTTATGTCCCAGATTGGTAATTACAGAAAGCAAGACAACGTGGAGAATGCCTAGAGAGCTTCACAAAGATCTGAAGCGCTATGCTCTTGAAAATGATACGAACGTTACCGCTGTAGTCTTGAGAGCTTGTAGAGAATTCCTGCTGGGCAAAGGCTGTTCGAAGACAAGTACAAAGGATATTCAAGATTAAAGAGAATAACAAAAAAAGAAGATTCGGAACATCTACAGGCTGATGCGGCTACCCTTGACGAGAGTGATGTACAAGCACTAGGTCTGAACTACAACACCTCAGCAACAAAAACTTCTTAAGTCCGCCTATCTTAATATGTGTGTCGTAGCTACCGCTAGCTTTGTTAATTGTTCTCTAACGCATTTAGGCGGAAATAAGGTCCTGTTAAGCTCTTTCACCTCTGATTATTTGTATTAGCTTCATAAATTTGATATGTAGAATGTCTGCGTTATGCATGAACACAAAAAGACCAAACCAATTATTTACATGTGACAAATCATATTCAATTGCACTAACTCCAATGACTATTCCAGGTGTTCACTATTACTCCGGTCTGTCAATAGCCAGGAAGTGGATGCATATCATCATCTGTTCTCTTTTTTCCTGATTCATATCATCATCTGTGCTCTTATGCAGAATTGGATCAATCAAAGCGTGTGAGAACTCTGAGCAACTTATCATAACATTATTGCAAAGATGTGCGATGTGAGAGCCTAACTCAGAGGCTTCTTCTTTATCAGTAAGTATAAGGGAACCACAAGCAATATCGCAAAACTACTGATTATAGCTACAGTTTGGTATGTTGATCCCTGATAAGATAGTGTTGATAACACCGAAAGAGATGATGTACTGCCAGGCCCCAAAAACAATGGCAGTAAGGTAATCACGCTTGAACATGCAGGACATCCGGCAAAGAGTCCTGCCAATGGACCTATAATTGGTGATGGCAAAATTCTTCTTAACCTGTTTCTTGTAAATACTATTTCACACTTTTTATCTTCTAACAGATTTTGTTTGCTGATAATTATTAATGAAACAATGTTAATACCTACAAGAATAGACAAAAAGAAAAATATTATCATATTGGATGGAACTATCATTAAACCAAGATTGTCGGTGATGTACAGGCTCATAACAGGAAAGGAACCAGGATAACCACAGCAAGACAATATATGAATCGAAGGTATGGAAACTCCATACATTTCGACAAAAGAGTATATTGGATTATAAACAATTGTACTGGACAGAAGAGAAATCAGTACAAAGTATGTAATGGCTGATAGTCTAAATACTTGCCTCGCTGAAAAATGCCTTGACATAACTCTATAATTTGAGTCTGACCAATCAGGCCAGATCCTATTTAACAGCAGGTATATTCCAATAGAACATATTAGTAAGGCTGAGAATACCAAGACTAATGATGGTATTGCAAACCTATCCAAGGTACCGATGCTCTCCTCAGTTAATATAATTCTGCCATCTAGGTCGGTTGGCATATTGGACAAAAGAAAATATTGAGTAAAGACGAATGTGATGATTAGAGACAGACCGCTAGCAATTATCGCTGCGGCTCCATGGATTTGGAATTCTTTCTTTTCCGCAGTTAACATCTAGTATTCTCCAATTTTTCTATTGTTCCTATTATTAGATTTAATGCTTATTAGGGGTTCACTTTTTTAACCTATCAGATTTGTTGAAATTCGAGTGTAACTAAGTTAATCAAGACGTAAATATCGTACATTCCCATTCAGTCATTACAAGATGTATAAAAAGAAAGAAATCAGTCTATTTATTGTCACACTTGCATTTTTGAATGTAGTTAGTATGGCTTCTACTCATTTAATAATTCTCCCGGATTCGGCTTATGCGCAGAACTCCGGTGCTGTTGAAGTAAAAATTGCCAAAGGTTCCTCAGATCCGAACAATGGACAGTTCTTTGTTCCTTCAGAGGTTAGTGTTTCCACAGGGGGACAGGTGACTTGGACAAATGAAGATAATGCAGTACACACCGTAGTTCAGGGTAGCCCGTCTGAAGCTAGTTCGAGTTCACAACCACAATTCGATTCTGGGCTTATACAGGCAGGGGATAAGTTTCAACACACATTTACAGATTCTGGCACCATTGATTATTATTGCACGCTGCATCCGTGGATGACTGGAAAGGTAGCTGTGAGTTGAATAGCACTCAACATTTTTTTCTGGCATCTACTAGCCTACATGCTTGCTAATGCAAACTCAAGTTCAGCTATACTGTGAAGAATATATGAAATATGCTTGGCGTATGTAAGCAGGCTACATTTTTTACTACTCGATATCTCCAACTAATTGAATGAATAGTCGCCTAGGTTAGCACATATACCCACGCAGTTCCTAATGATAGGATATCATCGCTTTATATCATTTATTGTACATTAGGGATCATGCATACAATACGATATTCAACAATTTTACTACTTCTTGTAACGATGTTGTTCTTAAGTCCATTTTTAAGTACAATATCCAAAGTATTAGCCTCATCCCAAGTTCTGTCTTCATCGTCAGAAGAAGGAGACAAAAATAACTCAAATCTGACCAAGAAGAATATCGAAGAAGAGAAAAAAATAAGGGTTCATACCGTTCACATAGTCAAGGGCTCAGTGGATAAAAAAGGCCAAGTCCAAGAACCATTTTCTCCGAGCAGTCTATCGATAAGTACTGGAGATACAGTGAAATGGATAAATGACGATAATGTAGAGCACTCTGTGACATCATTATTATTTAAATCAGATATCATACCTCCGTTTTCCAATCAGTCATCACGCGCTTTTGAATTTAAATTTGAGCAACCGGGCACATATGTATATGTGGATAGATTGCATCCCTATATGGCTGGTGTCATTCTGGTTGACGTTACTCAGTCACAAAGACAATTAATCTCTACCACTGGAGAATTTATAGATATAAAAGTCGAGATCCCGAGAAACGCGGCATACAAGAATAATTATGGCCCGTCCTTTATACCGACAAATACATTCATCCCTTCTAATGCTAATTTGACGTGGACAAATCAGGACTATGTAGCTCATACAGCCACATCTGCAGAAGGTTCATTTGATACAGAGGCTATACTGCCAGGGCAATCAAAGACAATTAAGCTAAATCATAATCCAGGGACTATGTCTTACTACTGCAAGATACATCCATGGATGTTAGGTACTATTACTGTATCAAAGTAGTTTGTCTTATTGTGGCCCCATAATTTGTTCGGAGGTCATATGCAACTATACTAAACTAAGGGAACTTAAATCACGCCGTTAGCATTTGTCTGAGTATTCAACCAAGAACTAACTTTGACATTATTCGCACATCTTTATATTGTTTGTAGCCTATCTGCTATTGTGATTGGTCTACTCTACTCCCACATGAGGCAGCTATATGCATTATTTGTTCTATCTGTTTTGATAATATCTCTAATCAGCACTACTATTCTAATGGTTGTACCTTCTAATTCGATACAAAAGATATATGGTGTTACATCAGGTAATCGAACGGATAGTTCAATAACTGCTGCCACAAAGCCAGAATTGACTGCAGCAGCGATTAATTCGGGTATCTCTCCGTCCACTGATAACTTTAATCTTACTAATGGATATACCATAGAGCCAGTTATATGGAATTTGACAGTTCCAAGCAGTGTGGCATTTGATGAATTGGGCAATATGTATATCGCAGAAGCAGGATATGGTTTTGGCGGTCTCTTTCCTATACCAAGAATACTGAAAGTTGACTTAAATGGGACTGTTTCATTACTTGCAGATAGATTTCTAAATGGTCCTATAACAGATATGGTGTACCACGACGGAAATCTCTATGTTTCAAATAAGGCAAAGATATCTCGTGTGGATCCAGTTACGGGATTAGTCGCTGATTTAGTTGTAGGACTGCCTGCAGGTGGTGATCATCCAAACGATCAATTGGTTTTTGGTCCAGATGGCCGAATGTATTTTGCTGTAGGTAGTGCGACAAATAGTGGTGTGATCGGAATTGATAATTATATGCTGGGATGGCTCTCAAGTTTTCCCATGGTTCATGACGTACCAGCAAAAAATATAACATTAGCAGGACAGAATTTTAATACAACTAACATACTTGCAGACGGCCAAAAGAATTTGAGTGTTGTGAAGGATTTGATTGTAGAAGCAAAATTAACCCCTCAGGCTGCAAACTCTAGCAGTGGAAAAGGTACAGCGGATATTGCTGGTAATGTGACAGGAAATGCAACGACAGGAGCCTTTGTTCCTTATGGAAATGCTACATCAAAAGGGGAAATGATAAAAGGTCAGGTCAAATGTAACGCATGCATCCTAAGTGCAAATCCTGACGGAACTGATTTAAAGGTAGTAGCATGGGGAATACGACTTGATATATTTTCAGGGTTAGCTTTTGATGAAGAAGGGAATTTGTTTGTAACTGATTCTGGATCAGAAGAGAGAGGAAGTAGACCTATAAAGGGAGATCATGACAGGATCTGGAAGATAGACGTATCTGAGCCTAAAGAAATGGGCAAGTTCTATGGCTGGCCAGATTACTTTTACAGCGGTAGTGGAGGTAGTATTGCTACGACCAGTAACATCAACAGTAGCAACAGTAGCAACAGTAGTATGACAAATAAAAGCTCGACTACAAATTTACAACTAGTGTCTAATCCTCAATTCGTATCGCCCAGAGATGTTGATGGATCTCTTCAACCTCTATTGCAAAATCAATCTGCTCCAACTGTGAATGTATTTGCTGATCCTGGCTATGCAGCTAAACCTACCAAGGCCGCACTATCCAATAGTTCATATTTTGGATTTGAAGGTGACATTTTCTTTGGAGAGTGGGGAACCCATGCTCCGTTTACCCACCACTTCGAGCAACCAATCAAACAATACGTTAGTGGTAACACAAACAAAACTATACTAGGACAAAAAGTTGCCGTTGTAGATCCGAGATCTGGAAACATGACAGACTTTCTATCAATAAAGAATCCCGATCCTTATTTTAGGCCTGTAGACGTAGAATTTGGTCCAGGTGGAAATGTTCTATATGTTGTAAGCTTTGGCAAAACACAGCATGTAACCCAGCTTCCTTCAGGCAAAAATCTAACAGTTCCAGAGATCTGGTCTTACCCTAATACAGGCGTTGTCTGGAGAGTGAGTAAGAACGTGACGGGTACTGAATCTCAGGGCGGAATTGATTCTGAAATTCCATTTGATCAACTAAAGCTTTCACCTGATCTTTCTGTCGCGGTCAATTCTGGTCCAAAACCTACTACTAACATCTTCAATATTCCAGCCGGTTATTCAATTGAACCGGTAGCGTGGAATCTGAATGTGCCAGGAAGTACCACTTTTGATGATGACAAAAACATGTACATCGCAGAAGTAGGATTTGCATATAATGGCCTCTTTCCCCAACCAAGGATACTAAAAGTGGATCATCAGACAGGAAACATTTCGGTATTTATAGATAGAGGCCTTGTTAAGCCAGTCACTGATATCCAATATCATGATGGTTTGATCTATATCGCACATGGAGGAAA
>DASQQK010000002.1:0-2155 GCA_035643435.1 Nitrososphaeraceae archaeon
TATTTGCATGCCAATTCTTAATTGATATTCTTAAATCGTATTATGCCAAAGAGTTTCTGTGATAGGTAAATGTGATTCATGCGGACTGGAAAATGTAGAAGTAAAACCATATAGAATTAAAGAGGGCGAAAGGAAAAACATGTGTAACCAGTGCAGACCGGCTGATGGTGCATATGCGTACTAAATTCTGCATCGGGTCGTTACAACAGATAGAATTTCTCAGAGATAGAATGCTATATGTTTTGGTCAAACTATCTAAAGAGCAGGAATGATCTTACATTAATCCGATACACTTCTCGAAAGATCCAGGCCACAAAATAAAATATCTTGTTATGGATTTATAGTTCAATCTCTATAATGACCATATTCTCAGTAATATCATAGATTGATTTTACCCCAAAAGCCGCTTTCAATAGATACCTAGATATCTTCCTTACTAAATGAGAATACCTAAAACCCATGGTCAATAATTATCTTATACTTATCGTTGGTAATCTCGGATCTGTAGGGTATTTGTGCTATTCTTAGCCGCGTTTCTGAAATATCAGAAATAGAAGCTAACACAAAATCACTTTTAAGAGATAAGCTGATATCTACAAGATCATTTTTTGGCTAGATCACTTAATTCTTTATCGCTAAGTTGGTTGATTAATTGCTTCACTAGTCTAGTAACACTATCGTTTTTAACCTAAGATTCTTTATGCAATGCTTTTAGCTTGGTAACCGGAAGGAAATAGGAGTAGTATCGGTTGATTTAGGCATTGAAGCCGATGCCATCATCATTAACATTATGGTCGGTTGTACTTAAAGATTGATTATTTTAGTTATTCTGATAGTTGGTTATAGCTTGGTTTGCTGAGGCTGGGCGCAATAAAGCACTTAGAGGAGTCACGGTTGCAACACACCCTTCTTCCTCTGTTTACTCTGGCAACCCAAACGCAAAGACAGTGCCTGCTTTGTGTGTGTGGATCTCAGCTGTAACTGAAGTGGGTACTAACAACATTCCATCTCCAATTGACGGTCCCCCTATTCCTATCGGAGCACCCACATTAAATTCCCATAACTTGTCGCCAGTAGTCTCATCTAGAGCCAGTATTATTCCAGAAGGTGACAGTGGTGTCGATATGGGCGCCCCAAATACATTTACAGTATATGGTTTTCCTATGTCAGTAATATGGCCAGAAAAAACCAAACCATTTGATACAACAGGTGAAACCCATGTTGGAAACTCTGTTGGATGTTCCCAATTAGTCTTGCCAGTAGCTATATCAATTGAAATTATTGAACCGTTGCCCACGCCATTTTTTATCTGATCAATCATAGGTGATAGGTATCCCTCGTGGCTGGTCTTGTTAGTAAGAAAGAAATTGAAACCCATATTACTTACAGCCACATAGAGAGACTTATTATCCAAGCTCGTTGCTGAATAATCTTCTATACCGTACTGTGTACCAGGCCACACTGGGCCGCTTCCATTTGGTGGAAGACCAGGCAGAACGTTATTATGATAAGTTACGGCAACATTCTTCGTCCAAATGGGCTCACCAGTAGCAGCGTCCATGGCTATTATGTCTCCTCTTTTATTATGCCCTATTACGACTTTCATATTGCTATCATTGTCTGAACTTATGGTAACTAGATGACTACCCCATGCAGTATCCCAGTCATAAGCAGTTGCATTAGGTAACGGGACATCTAAAACAGTACCTGCAGCTACAAACGGAGTGTGCCACAATAGTTTGCCATTTGTTATATTTATTGCAAGCATGTTGTTAGAGTATTCATTGGGCAGCGGTCTGGTGCTAATATCAAAATCTGGAGTTGGATTGCCTGCAGGAATATACAAAATCCCTTTTTGCGGATCAAACGAACCTCCACTCCAAGTTGTTGCTCCGCCATTAGGGGGTGTTTTTCCTTTCTTAACCCAATCCCCGACTGTCGTTTTGAAGTTCCACAATATTTCACCATTGGTACGATTAAGGGCTGTAACATTACCAGTTACCTTTCCTTCCTCAGTTGGCAAATCTCCGCCGGCTGACCCAGCTATTACGTAATTATTCCACACAATAGGTGGATTCACTACATGATAACCGATCCCTTCGGGGGCGAGCTTTGGCGATTTCCAAATTATCTTTCCGTTGGTAGCGTTTATGGC
>DASQQK010000003.1:0-5909 GCA_035643435.1 Nitrososphaeraceae archaeon
AGAAAATGCATTAGCTCTGGCAGATGAGAACAGTCTCGTATATTCGATGGGCGCCTTTCAAGGAACTATGTCTTTTTTTAAAGATGCTTCAAAGATTATGGAAGCATTTAAAACAGGTAGAGGTCTATCATGGGGCGAACACGATCCCGATCTCTTCACAGGCACAGAGAGATTTTTTAAACCTGGCTATAGGGCAAATTTGGCGAGCTCATGGATACCATCGCTTGACAATGGCAGAGTAGAAGAAAAACTAATGAACGAAAAAGCAGTCGTAGCAGATATTGGGTGTGGACACGGAGTATCAACAGCTATCATGGCAAAGGCGTATCCTAAAGCCAAGTTCATTGGATTTGACAATCATTCCGCTTCCGTAGAAAGAGCAAGAGAGTTAGCAAAGGAGGAGGGGCTGAGTGACGATCAAATTAGCTTTGAGCTTTCTTCCGCTACTGATTATCCCCTCTATTCAACTAATTCTAACAAAAAAAAGTATGATCTTATTGCATTTTTCGATTCTCTTCATGATTTGGGAGATCCTGTGGGAGCGGCTTCTCATGCCCTACAATCACTAACGCAAGACGGAACAGTAATGATCGTAGAACCATTCGCCAATGAGAGGCTCGAAGATAACTTCAATCCTTTAGGCAGGTTGTTATATGCTGCTTCAGCAATGGCATGTGTTCCTGGTTCAATGGCATGCAATGGTCCCGCTCTGGGAGCACAGGCAGGGGAAGCGAAAATACGAGAAGTTGTCATGGCCGCAGGCTTTAAGCTATTTAGGCGTGCCACACAATCACCATTCAATATCGTATATGAAGCAAAACTATGAGAAGATAATTTCAGTGCTTTGCTCTGTTTGCCTTCAATGCTATATACGCTATAATTAATTATCCTTGTACTATTTCCAACGGTTTTCGATCCATTCTTGAATCCATCTATAATCCGTTCTGGATGATAATCTGGAAACATCATTCACCCAGTCTTCATTTTGAAATTCATGGTTTGTCCTTTCTTTCCTATCCACGCACACCCAAGCTTAGAAGCTAGAACCTTAGTAGCTTGAACATAGTACGCATCATCACTATCTCTTCAAACGCTTACAAGTACAAGTTGATAATAGAGAAGCTGCTGGGGGGTTAAGATGCTACAAGCTTTGAAATCTTCTTTGAGGGAAATGAAAGATTGGTTTGCCTGAATACAATTGGCATCCAGAAAGGACTATCTTGAGGCATTTTTATGATTTTCTGTAATCATCGTCTGAGCCACCAATCACCATTATATCTATAATAATATGAAGTTACCAAGACAACGAGATCATTACCCGACCTAATTTACTGTAGTTTGCTGGAACCATTTAACGCAGGCTTGTTGGCCTTCACCAGACGTGGAGAAATTTATCTTTGATTTTGGTCTGGATAGACTATCGAGAATTCATATTTTTGCAGTGTGTGGTTTACCCTCTGAGGGCTACGACTTCACCTTGAACGTCATATTTATAGCGTGATGTCGGTCTTATAATTCTATGACTATCACAGTTAATGATATGATGACAAAAGGACTCGAAACTATTGAAGAATTCTCGTCTATCCAAGATGCCGCAAGAAAGATGAGAGATATGAATGTAAGTTCATTAGTAGTTGTCGACAGTGAAGGGAAACCACGTGGTATAGTTACTGAACGTGACATAGTGAGGAAGGCATGTGTTAACGACATAAGCACTAGTGGAGTAACAAATAAGGAAATAATGTCTCCTAAGCTGATTACTATTAGCCCTGATTCATCAGCACCGACTGCAATTGATATGATGCTTCGAAATAACATAAGACATTTGCTGGTTGTCGACAAATATGACACAGAAAAACCAATAGGCATGATCACGCCACTTGACTTAAGGGACGAAGAATCTACAGATCAAGGGTTAATAGACGCGATTGAAGAATTGTCAATGTACTACAGGTAAAATCAATGGATTCTGTCTGCAGCTGCAGTAAAGGGAATTCACTATAAGATAATAAAATTATGTATTACAATACTCAGAGCAGACCTAATTCATGCTTTGCCTTTTCTGGAGATTTTAGAGAGAGATGATTGCTGACAAGAAAAGAACTCGAACCAAGAGTTCGATGGGGCCAGTGGTTCCCATAGCGGTATCGATTCTATAAATGGATTAAATATATTTATGTCACTACATATTTTTAAGCATTCCTATGTTCGAGTTGAAAGGAATAGGATTTGAAATTAGTCTCAGCGTTTTATCTATTCTGGATATGCGATTGCATATACCCTTTCTGCACTGGCAGTAGTCAGATACACGTAGTCATTTATAGGATTGAACGAAAGTCCAATTGGAATAGCTATACCGACATCACTTGAAGGTATTACTATATCATCAATCACTTTAGCCAGCTGGGTTAGACTATCCTATTTCTGGCTTGTCGTGCATTCCAGATTGCTTCCGGCCTCGACCACAGAAGAAAGAAATGACACATGTAGTACAAGCTACGAATGATGCAACTGTTACTATTAATAATATACCTATTATTTTTGGATCAATAATTTAGTGAAAGAAGATTTCACAAATATTTATATGCTCTACTGTAGATTCAAGCCATATTGAACGGATCCCCTCGTGGGCATTGGGCCATATTACGTAAGTATCTGGATTATCCTTCGGTAATGCTTCATACGGGCACTTTATGAGATTCATGACATCGAATGCTTCCTTCATGATTGCCCATTCTTCGTATATTTAGTACTATTCCACGATAGTAAGATTTACACTATTTATCGTTAATAGTAGCTACACTACTAACAATGAACAGTGCACTTAAATAATTGGCTTAACATAGTAGTAGAGGCTTATGCAACTACTTCGGCAAACTCTTGATGAGAAAGATCTGGTCAAATAAAAGTAAGAGCATATGAACTTGCTATAAACTATGTTGGAGGTGCTCCTACTTTGGTAGGCAATCTATTAAATGAAGGAAATACTGTAGCATTATTTACGACGATAGATTTAGTCAATTCTACAACAGCAGCACCAAATGGGCAAGGTTCAGTTAGTTCATTTCTCTCGAGTCAACCTCAACAACAATATCTGGGAGATCTTTCGGAAAACTCTCCTCTTCCCTTCAGTATCCCTTTAGATATCAATAGAAATGCTCCTGCAGGTACATTTCCTGTGAATCTAAGAGTTACTTATAGTGACAACCTAAGAAATGTTCATAATTTGGTATTAGAAGAAACAGTAGAATACGAACCACTTCCCTCACAATCTGCCAATAATGGCGGCGGTCAGAATGTGAATTTTATTAATTTATTACTAGTAGCAGTCATGGACATTCCTACCATGACCGCTACCATTGCTATTTCAGCAATTGCAGTATGGATTCTCCTAATTCGAAGGAGAAGGAAGAGGAAGAAAGCATTTTCTAAGAAATCTATCGATAATCTAGAGAATGAAGGAATAGATCTGTTTCTCAGCGATGGAACACATTCAGATCAGAAAAAGTAAGTGTGGTAGGGGAGTAGGCTAACATAATCTTTTTCCAACGATCTTAGAGCCTTGATAGACGCTTGATAGACGCTTTGTTATATGGATAGAAAATGATTTGGAAGTTATGCGCCAACATGAATGTGTAAACATAACCATTTGCACTTCGAATAGGACATTTCATCCAAAAACTAAAAGCACAAGATACACAAATTCCGATACCAATTATGCCGCTAGGTCAAAAAACTAAAAAAGGCGTTCTTAGAGTAAGATATTAGTGAATCAGAGAAAAACATATCTCGGGTCTAATGTTATGATAAACATGTTCTATTGTTTATTTCTTTTAACTAGTATCGTAGCTGTGACTTTATTGGTCCATGCACAAGATCGATTTGTACAGGCAAGCCTAGGAGATCAGACACTAGAAAATCAAACATTTCAATCAACAAATCAGGCAGGATTAGCAGCATCACAGGAGAGTATAAGGGTTGGAACATTTGGAGACGATCGTATTACTGGCACTAATCAGGACGACATAATCATAGGTCTATTGGGTTCTGATACAATAAACGGAGATGGGGGAAATGACAAAATTCAAGGTAATGAAGATTCTGATAAGATATATGGTGATGAAGGAAATGACATACTCCAAGGCGGAGTGGGTAGTGATCAAATCTTTGGCAGAGCAGGTGATGATGTGATAGTAGGCGGAATTGATGATGACTATTTAGTTGGTGATGAAGGTAGCGACAAAATATATGGTAGCGAGGGTGATGATATCCTAATTGGTGGTCTGGGTGCAGATTATTTTGACTGTGGAGAGGGGACAGATGTTGTGGTAGATTTTAACATATCAGAAAATGATGATAATGCCGGCAATTGTGAAGAAATCATTGGTACTGAAACGATATCTATTGGATAACGCTCCTTATAGAATGTAGCTTAATCTATTCAGATTCCGAAAAATGAATGCAATCCAAATTTATGAGCTTGCAAGCCCAAGAGATTTAAAATCACTATATTACAATATGTACGTACAATATGTATTGAATGAATTACGCTACATTCTGATAATCACCATAAACCTTATATCATCCCATTACGAATGCGAGGTCTAATGAAGATTCTAACTATGAGGAACGGGAGACCATCGTTAGGGGTATATGGTGGCATCAATTGCAAGACCAGACCAGATAGTCATTGGACAGAAGTTCTATAATATGTTGGAAGATGAGCAAAAGAAAACTTTCAAAATGGTCTTAGTTTTTTCTAACGGTTGGTATTATGCAAAAAGAATATGGCTACTGAGTTATTCTGCTAATGTGAATGTCTAGTTACTCTGTCAGTTGGAGAACGTGTTCTGTCAATACGCAATTCTACTATAAGTCAGGCTTTTTGGGGGTAAATCCCTTTTCCTATTGCATTGAGATAATCTTTACAGCACTGATCAGAGCAGAAACCTAATACCCCTAAATGCTCGCTTGAATATTTTACTCCGCTCACAAGGTTATTAAACTCTTTTTTGCAAGATTTACATTTTATATACATACTTTGGCTATGTTCGGTTCCGTATATGTAGCTATATTAACTTTCAGTCATCCGGCACGGCTCGATTTAATCATTTTTTGCCTTATTAGGTTCTCTATTGTACATAAGACAGCCAATTCATTTATTTATTCGGAGCTATTGTTGCCCCTCTGATATGGATAGTAGTAATAGCTTGACTGCGTGACATGTTTAGCTTTTCTCATAAAGCTGAAGAGATTTTTTATTTTCTTAATCATATTCATCTAATGCTCCAAAATGTTGCATTTAAGCGTGTTGGTAACGATAGTATAACAAAATTGTCCGCATACGTATTGGTATGTTCATTTAGAGAAAAGGTAAGCCACTTCAATATTACGATATTATTTATTTGTAGATGTGTGGTTACAAATGTTGTCGGTTAAAAGAATTGCTATTGCAATTGCCGCAGCCTTTGCGACTTATCTGGCATGTAGGTACATCTTAAAAAAAGGGAGAAAAATGTTTCAGTTCCAAAAAGGCAATAACAGACAGGACTACAGCCCCCGGTGATGATTGACCATGCGATAGCCTAAGTAAGTCGTTTCTGTTGGAAATAACTTACAAACATCGAATGAAAACGGATATTTCCTCCGTATCCACCGAATAGAACAGTTCGGTTTCTGTCACGATCAAATGACTAAGTGACTAATTCAGTCAGGGGGACCTATGTTTTGACACTTTTCCCACAGGGTGCCACTCCAATGCCTATCTCATATCTTGTGTTGAGGATTTACATAAATTAGGACCGCCAAAAGAATTGCGGTCAGCATACTATTCTATTTCTGATGTGATACCTCATTATGTTTCGTCAATTCTAGTTGAGTCCTGTATTCGACACCACATAATTTACAGT
>DASQQK010000004.1:0-2201 GCA_035643435.1 Nitrososphaeraceae archaeon
CTATTACATAGACTTTGAAAAGTAGTTTGTTATCTTCATCGTCCCTGATATTGAGTAGGTCCATGAACCTATCAAATATTTCTGGCGGGTACTCTTTAGAAGGGTAAACTTGAGGTACCTGGTTAGAATACCTTGTAAATATCACTGGAGCATATACTATCTCCCAACCTGTTACTGAAATTGTAACAATCTGCCATTCAGGATTTGTCAGGTCATATAAAATTTGATAACCGTCGCATTTCGCTACACGCAGATGTAGCTGTTTTGGAGGATTTCCAGTAAATGTGGCCTTTGCCTCTAACACTCTAATAACATTATTTAGATTTTCAGTAGTAAGGATATCAGCTGTATACGCATCTTCCCCCTCTTCTCTCCCTTCCTCTGGTTCACTCACAGTTTCACTTTCTACATCTTCAACTGAGTGCATTTTTTTGGATTGGGCGTCCGTGTTAGAAACTCCCTCCTTTGTTTCTAATGAGAAATCATAGAAAATCTTGCAAAGCCAATTCTTGAACCTTGAGCTTTTAATTGGGAGCACTTCCAGATGCGTGTCGATTTTGACTGCAGCATGGGGTTGTCCAAGATTGTCAATAAACAAATCTTGGCAGTATTTTTTTGCTAACCTCATCGTGACCACCGCAGCAGGATTGTGAGATAGTGTCGTAATCCGCGAATGTTGCCTATCACCTCTACCGTCTGGTGCGTCAGCAGCTGCCTTGCTGTAAAGTAGATATTGTAGATAGTTGTTAGTCGAATCAAGTAACACTAAGGATATCTTGCTAATGGTACTTTTTGAAAGGTCTGGATATCGTTTAGCTTCCTTTTCAAAATTATCCCGTGTATTGGTTACCTTCTTTGGGTCTATGTCAAAAACTACCGTCTGGTCACCTTTAAATCCAATATCGATTACGTTGGATTTTCTAGCGAATCTGACAACACCAAGTTCTTTCAACTTGTCATTAATAGGTATGAATGTAAGCGCGTCATCTGCCATTTCTTACTACTCACTCTCACATCATTACCAATTTAGGATCCGTGTTCAGCATCAAATGTTAGTAAATACTTACGACAAGGCTGTTGACGATAAAGAATTCGCTGTAATTGGATTTCATGATTTTGTTTATAAGACAGGGATAGAAGTGGGTTTTCAGGATACAGTACTTTAACCTTATACCTCTTGCCTCTTTGAATCAGAGATATCCGCTTTTCGAATTCCACACCGTGTTTGAGATATCGGAATCGATAATGGACTAATTCATAAACTATAGTTCGTTTGAGATCTTCATATGATGTATGTTTTTTAACATTAATTAAAATCGTTTTGGCCCTAGGGAAACATATGCCGAGACATTTGTGCGTCACAGTTCTTCTCCCTGCTGTAAGCTCTTTTGGCATAGTAAACACTTCTCTTCTAGTAAAAACTATGTTTGGTGTCTCTTGAGCTGTTATTCCTATCTGTTCTGCGTATTTCCTAACTTTTTGCGCTATCCAAGACCGCAGATATTCCGTAGGCCTTAATTTACGTTTATTATTTGCAGCCCTTAACTTATCATTAGGTGCAATAAATGTAAGGCTATTATTCGTCATTTTTAATATTCACCTCGGTCATGACGAGTGTGCCTTGGATCCCTACATTCGATGAAAATTGATTCAGATATTGTATCTGTATAAAACCGTGGACATCGTTCACATAGACATTTAGTTATTACGACTACTTTCCTGCTACAACCTGATTTACATAGCCTTTTTATATTTAGTTTATCTTCATTATTTCCGGGGTTCTCCTCTGGTATGGAGTGTTTAGATGCTCGGGGGTCCAATCCTATACAGCACCTCCATTTCCATTTTTGGATTGTCCCGTTTTTGGCTTGATAGTCACTGTGCTGCGACATCTAGGGCAAGAGGCAAAAAATTCTCTTCCACCGCAGTATACCCATTGATATCCGCAGTTGCACCGAAGCTGCTTTCCTGTTTTTTGTGGAATTATAACTTCCGACATTCATGAATGACGGTAGATTTAACTACTTGAGAACTATTGTTTTAAACTAGTACGGGGGTTCGAGGCTAGGAAATAGCACGCGGTTTAGGTGAAAGACAAAAGAAGGAACGTATCTTAACAAGAAATAGGATTATCGGAGCGTTGTATGTTAAACCTTATACCTATCAAAACTTATGGAAATTCACAAGGATACATAGAAACA
>DASQQK010000005.1:0-2806 GCA_035643435.1 Nitrososphaeraceae archaeon
GCTGCTTCAGTACGCGTTCATACTGACGTACGAACCTAACCCTCTCTAGTTATTCCATCATTCAGAATTAGTTTAGTTACTTGATCAGCTACCGGCCACCCAGTATGAATTACCATATATGAGGGGCACATACTCTCGAAAGGAGCGCAAACTGCTTACCAATTAGCTGGAATTAATAGTGAACAATTCTCCGAGTAAAATTCAGCTCGGCCAGCTGGATCTAGCCCGGAGTAGTTCGCAGGGACAGCAGCAACCAATATGACGGATGCAAGTACGATTGCTGATAGTGATGCCCGTGTTAATGATGCTGCTACTAGTGCGGGTATTCTCCCCCACTGTACCCTCGTCATTTGTGCTTAAAGTCGCAGAGAAGAATTGACCCCAAATCTCAAATCTCAAATCTCAAGAAAAACTCAAAAGACTACATTCATATTCGATAGTCTTTCTAGGTATCTCTTAGCAAGACTGCTTTCCAACTTTTCCAGCTCCTTCTTTGCTCTATTTGAGTAATCTAGATAAAGATCTTCCATCTCAGTGACGATTCCCGATGATGACTCGTTACTGGGATTATTTCTTATTAACGCATTAAAAAGCCTGTCCTCGTTGTTCCAATCAGCTAGATCGTCATGAATTTGATAGGCTATGCCTATCAAATGTCCAAAAGTTGCCATCGAATGAATCTCATCGCTTGTGCCTCCACCAAGTATGGCCCCTATCTTGGATGATGCCTCAAATAGTGAAGCAGTCTTATTCTCTAGTACTTGTATGTAGTCACGCATGTCTATATTATCGGGATTCTTTCCCATCTGGATCTCCATCATTTCGCCCTCTGACATCTTTATTGCTGCTTTAGACAACTCGCCAGAAACAGCCGGGTTGTTAATTTTTGACCCAATGTTAAGTATTATTCCCAGCACAAAATCGGCGGTGAGAATGCTGCTGTTATATCCGAACTTGACATGAAAGGACGGTTTTCCCCTGCGCAGGTTCTCCTTATCTATGATATCGTCATGAATGACTGATTCTGTGTGTAAGAGCTCTATAGCTGATGCTGCCAGAAAAATATCATCACTTAGCATTGAATCATGATGGTTTGAAATCTTGATACTTTCGGCAGCCAATAAAAGAATCAGGGGTCTAATTCTCTTTCCTCCTTCACATGCATAGATCAGCGGCCCATAGAATTTAGACCATGAGTATTTGCCTATCTCACTCATTAATGAGTCGTCAATCTTTGATAGATAGTCCCCGACCAACGCTAGGACAGGATCTGCTCCTTGGTTTTTCTTGTTCAACCCCAAAATCAGTGCCTAGATAACAAATGCATCGGTTGGGTTATTAATGCTTTTTACATATCTCTGAGCCAAGGTCAGGTCTGAAACAAGGTCAGAAAAAGTGCTCCGGCCGGGATTTGAACCCGGGATCTGCGACTCGAAAGGCCGCAATGCTTGACCGGATTGTGCGCTGGCTTTTTTATCTTGCTAATAGCATAGCCAAAGCAAGCTCTACACCACCGGAGCACGTATGACTTGATTGTGGCTTCCAATAAAATCCTTTCCTGGAAGGCATATAGTATCCTCCATAGCAGAGAATTGCAGTAATTTCAGCAAAAGATGGTGTCTAAAGATAGGTTTTTCTATAGGTTCTTAAGTATTCATTTAACGTGTCACTACTAGTAAACTCTCTAGATGATAATATCCAGCAGAAAAGTTTGTTGAAACACAGATTCTACCAGCTATGGTCTGCCGGATCACTTTCTATGGACGACTTGCGGGGATATTCTAAAGAATATTTCCAATTGGTAAAAGCTGTTCCTACTCTTGTTAGCAACGTTCTTGACCAAGTAACACCTGACCTTGAGCATGCTTACAGAGACGTTAATACAATTAAGCATAATATGGAGGAAGAGAAACAGCATTTAGCTCCATGGATTTCGTTTGCAGAATCAATAGGAGTCCCTAGAAACGATCTCTACAGCTATGAATGCTCCCGAAAAACCAAGGATGCTATCATGAATATGAGTGAGCTGACAAGCCGATCTTTTGCCTGTGGGATTTCTACGCTGTACACTTTTGAAAAACAGCTGCCTGAAATAAGTGCAAAAAAGATCGAAGGGCTTGTAAATTTTTATGGTATTCGAAATGATAATGACAGAGCTTTAGAATATTTTAGAATACATCAGGAAGTCGATATTGGACATGCAGAGCTTTGGCGAAACCTATTGGAGTCTCTTCCAGCTTCGCTGCACGACACAATATTAGATGCTGCTTCACAGTCATTACACTACCAGAATATGATATTAGATGGTGTATGTGAAACCTACCTAGCGAAAGAAGGACAAATGCCAAATTAAATTTCGTTCACTGAAACTATGAAATGATATGTGAAGCAGGGATCACAGAACGAAATCGCCAGGGCGGACAAGGTTGGTACCGGAATAGTCAGTGGCAAGACAACAATGCAGACAGGCTGATGCAGTTTTGCCCTCTACAGGGAGAAGTCGTAGACTCAAACTAGGGCAAAAGACCCACGAGCGGTGGATTTTGCACCCCCTGCTCAGGTTGAAGTCCCAGCAGACACTCGTACGTGTCATCCTATGGGGTTTACAGCATTAACACGATATCAGCACCATTGTCCGACATTTCACTCTTAATGCCAACCTTTCGGCAGCTAGATTGTACAAAACCACTACTATTGTTTGTTCTCAGGCCATGATAAATTAGTATGCTCACTAAACGACCAGCAGATCCAAAATTGCCCAGACTAACGTATCCAGGGGGTGCGGGAATATATTCTTCAGCAGTAT
>DASQQK010000006.1:0-2951 GCA_035643435.1 Nitrososphaeraceae archaeon
AAGAAGTCGATGGGGCCTGCAAGAGACGCCAACCATCCATCAGCATATCTGGCAATACGAGCAAATGTACTAGGAACATATCCACCAAGACAAATTGGAATAGATGGTTTATGAACTGGTTTGGGTCCAATTTTTGAAGCACGTATCTTGTAGAATCGACCATGAAACTCTATAATATCGTCTTCCCATATTTTCTTCAATACTTGTACAAATTCATCTGCTCTCCTGCCTCTATCTGAAAAAGGGATATTTGATGCTTGATACTCATCCTCAGACCACCCTATACCAAGTCCGCATATGGATCTTCCTTCTGAAAATAGATCTAGTGTAACAAACCTTTTTGATAATACTACGGGATTATGGAACAACATATCGATTACTGAAGTGCCTAATGCTATTTTTTCTGTCTTGCCAGCTACAAAGGTGAGTGTCTCCAACGGATCAAATACTCTTTGGTAGAAAGTTGGTAAACTGCCATCTGCTGTAGCAGGATATGGGTTCTGTGGATTAACTGGCCATAGAAGTCTTTCTGCAACCCACAATGAATCAAGGCCTTCATTTTCAGCATCTACTGCTATTCTTACAATGTTATCTTTTGTAGCTTGAGTACCAACATGAGGTAAAGCTAGACCTATCTTCATAGAAATTCCTAGTCGTTGCATTATTTAACTATTGACTTAAAATATGGGCAGCGACGAACGATAACCGTCTCTGTGTTATCTTGCTGCAGAAGAATTGGTCAATTATGGTGACCTAAAATAATCAATATTGTATCCTTATAATCAACATTGACTTCAACTGAACAGGAAAAGCAATCAGGGTATCTAGGATTACATAGCTGCTTAAACTCCAAAGTTAGTTACAAAGTGAGCGTGAGGTTTGGAGTAAGCAGGCACATGGTGAGCACATAGTCATCGACGTTACCAGGCAATTAGTCGCTGTATACCGAAGTCTATCAAGGACATCGATGTATAGATCAGACTTAGGAAGGAAGGCCTTCAAAGCGATTTCATCAAAGCATGGAGCTCAATCGAAGAACATACTCAGAATATTAGTACAAAAGGACACAAAGTAGAGGAATTTAATCAACTATTAGAAAATTATTATTGGTAGGGTCCAACTTTTCGACTAGATATTACTCTGTGTTCTTTCCTATATGGCATTTTATTGACACCTTCAATCAGGTATCCTGAACTCAAACAATTAATATCTAATTTTTGAAGTCTACATAATACAGTGGACATGATTGCAGTACAAATGAATTTGAATAGTACATGGTAAGACGAAAGACAAAGCTGAGTATTTAGCTAACTGATCTGCCTGTATAAAGTCCTAGCTTCGAGAATAAGGATAAAGACAATATCCAAGTAAATCAAGAAATGAGCCTTTATTCGGACATTATAAAGATAAATACCAATAGAAAGATAAACATGTATAATGGACGGCTCTGAGCTAAGATTTGATGATGAAGACAAAGTTCATGTAATATCTGATGCGGATGTTGTTATCAAAAAACTATATGACATCATGGATGAATCAGAAGAGACCGTTGACGTTTATGCTGACTTTAGGGGCCCAAATATTGTAGATAACATGGAAGGGGGCATTGGACTCTATATAGCTGCCCAAAAAAGAGGAGTCAAAATCAGGGTTATTACCGAAATTACAAAGGAGAACCTATTATTCTGCAAAGAAAATATGAAGTATATCGAGGGGTTACGTCATATGGATACTATTACACATATGTTTGAAGTATCAGAGAAACGTTACGGTAGTGCAAAAATGCTAGCTGAAAATCCGCATCTACTTGAGGGAGTATTTTGCAACATAGAATGGTTTGTAAAAGCACAACAATATCTTTTTGAAAGTCTTTGGAGGAAAGCGATTCCAGCAAAACAAAGATTTAAGGAGATTGAAGAAGGAAGCAAGAGAGAATTCATTGAGACAATAAGAGATCCCCTAGAAATACTAGAAATTCTTCCCCAAGTGCTGTCATCCACGTATGAAGAGTTATCAATATTATTTCCCACTATCAAGACTTTTAAAAGATTTGAATCAGAAGGTTTGTTTGAATTTGTGAAACATCAAATAGATAAATTCAATATCTATGTCAAATTATTAGTCAGAGGCGATCACTATAACTATAATGAACATCAACCATACACAGGATTTGAATCTCTGAAAAAATACCAACAAAATATAGAATTACAGTTTGCCAGTGATCTAAATACTAGGATGTTGACAATTGTTGCGGACAGAGATAAGTTACTTTCTATCGAAATACTGGATGACTCTGCAGAGAAATTGATGGATTCTTTAGGATTGGCAACATATTCGAATAGCGAACCCACGATTCTATCACACCATTCAATATTTGAAACATCTTGGGTTCAGTCCCAGATTAGACGAGATCAGAAATAAGTAGTCATATCGGTCAGGGGGTTGTTACTCTCATTAAGGATATTTACCAGGAGCATTAGGTCGATCAATCAGTTCATGAACTACATAAAAAATTAGTTCTAAAGTAATGATAGGATAGTACAACAGTATAATAATCAAAGGTAACGTAGTTATTATTCAATAACAACAGTGAAGACTACTAGAAGTAAAAATAATAACAATCCAAATCCAGGTTGGAACCTGAGAGACCAGAGCTACTTAGACAGATACAAAAAGAAGAAATGAAAACTTCTAGAAATCATAAGAACGGATCGAATCAAGGCTTCTCATTAACAGATCAAAACTATCTTAGAAAATATGATAATGCAGGAGCAGACCCAGATATACAATTGTTCACAGAAGAGGGTCTGGAGGATGGCGAACCAGAACATAGAAGTTATTTCTGCGCTCTATGCAAATCCAAGTTAGATCATTTACAAGGAATTGATGATACTATATGGAGGTGCAATGACTGTGTGGTATACTACGATACCAGCATTCAGGACATACCA
>DASQQK010000007.1:0-48306 GCA_035643435.1 Nitrososphaeraceae archaeon
AATCTGATGAACAGATTTTTGATGGGATTACCTCTGCGAAGGTAAATTCATTTCTTAGAAACATTGATAAGAACAGGGTTCCTGGTTTGACTGCAAAAGTCTTCCGAACGTTTATAGCGACTCAGGTTGTTAGAGAGGCGCTGCTTAATCCCCAAATTAAAGTGGATAAGGGATCAACAGAGATGGAGAAAATATATGTGGTTAAAAAGGCAAACCTTCTTGCAGCCATCACCTGTAACCATAAAAAGGGAATTGATCCGAACAATCCCACAAGCAAACTAGCCTTCGAAAGGTTTCAGAAATCGGTGCAAAAGAAAGAGGAGACTATTCGAAAAATAGAGGACGATATCGCCTCTCATAAATGGAAGACAGATTTGCAAAAGAAGAGAATGATGGATAGGCTAGAGAAGGTCCAAATAACTCTGCGCATTCAAAAGGAGACTCGTGATTATAACCTTGGGACTTCACTTAGAAACTATATAGACCCTAGAGTTCTAAAGTCATGGATGAACTATGTTAATCTTGAATGGAAAAAAGTCTTTACCGCAACTTTGCAGCGTAAATTTAGATGGGTTGAGACATGCTCTGATGCTGAGCTGCGACAATTTCTTCCTGAGGACAAGGAATCTGATCAGTATAAGAATGAAACCATAATTCGAGAAGAAAGTCTAGCCAAAAGCTAAATTCTTTATCGCCCGCTGCTAGTTCGCTCTTTTTAGCAGCTCAGGCAAATTCTGAATGGCGCTTGAGCTACGATTAAATTTCAAATATTCTGCATCATTGTTATACACCAAGTATAAATATTTGATCTCTTATATCATAATATGAATGAATTTTCAGCGGAACCATTAACAATGTCCAACTTGCTAATTTCGCCTGCTAGAAAACTGGCAGATTCGAATATTGCAATGGCTGACCATAACGCCTCTGCTGATTTGGCAATAAGACTGATGAAGGAAAAGAAGTCAAAATGTGTATTGCTTTCAAAAGGTGGTGAGGCAATAGGCATTGTAACCAAAACGGATATTCTCTACAAGGTACTATCGCAGGGAAAGAATCCATCAAAGGTACGCCTTGAAGAAATAATGACTAGCCCAGTGCTGGCGGTGGATCCCGATTCCACCGTCCAGGATGCCTTGTCCATTATGGATAGACACGCAATTCGCCAGGTCGTCGTTAGCTCGAATTCATCTGTCATCGGGATTATATCAAGAGACGATCTGTTTGAGAAAGAGCGCCTTGCAACACTTTCAGCTGAAGACTCAACTATGCAGGGTACTCCAGTCTGCATCATAAACCCAGAGGCTGTTCAGTTTGGCAAGGTAGCTGCCAATGACGGCGCGTCGGGGGAGACAGCCTAGGCAGGAGGATTTTTTACCAAACGATTCCTTTGTTTAGCAGTGTTAATACCATTTTAAGATCCAAAGGTCTTGGGGATATCTTTATTAGAGTAGTTTATCAATTGCTCAACGCAACGCTGAGCTTGCCGGGGTAGCTCAGCTTGGTCAGAGCGTTCGACTCATAATCGAAAGGTCGCGGGCTCAAGTCCCGCCTCCGGCACATCATTGAAATCTCTTCGGAAAGCTGGTATCAGGTTTGAATTGGAAAGCATGAACAATATATACTAATAATGCTACTGCTAATTTGAAAGAATGTCAGTGACAACGGACCCTGGCTTTTACCGAACCCTAAAGGTGTTCAAGACGTTTGAGGTC
Source organism: Nitrososphaeraceae archaeon (assembly GCA_035643435.1). GTDB lineage: Archaea > Thermoproteota > Nitrososphaeria > Nitrososphaerales > Nitrososphaeraceae > TH5896. The sequence continues at coordinate 1,716 of DASQQK010000007.1, forward strand.
AACAATGCTGATGACATAACTAATATCGTAACCCAACTGACAGAGCTTATTGAGAGGAATAGTTGTGTGAGCGCTAGGATACTTCTCCCTAGAGAGAGTGGCAACGGTTCACGTGCGCAGAAATGGGGAGTATCTCTTCGTTCAGCATTGATTTTAGCTTTGAAAAAAAAGAGAATACGACTCAACTTAAGAGATGTAAGGTACGTTCATGACAAATACCATTATGGATGGATTTTGATCGAACCTCGTCTCCTCGGCAGCTACTTAAATGACGAAACTAATTAGCTGCATAAACAAGGTTTATCGTACAAAGGGCCTTCGGAGGGATTTGAACCCTCCTCAAGCGGTTTCTGTCTTGCCATTCCTAGCTTTTACCGGTTCTAGTCCACAGCCGCCTATACTGACCAGGCTATACTACGAAGGCCACTTCATATCATCTGCAATTATGGTGATATATATAATTTCTAAAGAGATCATTCTTCGCAAGCTTGAAAATTGAGTCCAATTATGAACATCTCCAAGACGGTGCAATTTTTGCACAGAGCACCTTCCAGCTCTTCGATTTAAAGACTTAAATCTCGATGAGTGCCGTTGATTGCACTTAGGATGAGCTGCTCGGGAGAGTACATTTCGCACGACTTGGGTAATAATCTGATCCAAATCGATTCAAATGCGAGATCTAAATTGTTGAAGGCGAAGTATGGCGTATACAACCATTCAGCAGTGGAACTCTGTCACTGGACCAAGAAGTCCTTTGGTCACGAGGGAGATTGTTATAAACGAAAATTCTATGGAATCCCGACTCACAGCTGTATGGAAATGACCCCCGCAGCGCTAAACTGCGAAAACCGCTGCGTATATTGTTGGAGACCAACTGAATTTTATGATACTCTCGTGATGCCAGAACACTTAGTCGATGAACCAGACGCAATCGTAGATAATCTGATTGAGGAACGAAAAAGGCTACTATCAGGATTTTTCGGACATAAGAAGCACGACAAGAAAAGACTTGAAGAATCATTATTTCCTCAACATTATGCGATCTCACTTTCTGGAGAACCCACTATGTACCCAAAACTACCTGCACTGATCAGATACCTTAGGAAACTACCGGCAACTAAATCAATATTTTTAGTTACTAACGGACAAGAACCTCAAATGTTAGATCTTTTAGCAGAAGAAAACTCTCTTCCGACCCAGCTGTACTTATCTATGAACGCGGCTGACAGGCTTAGTTTTGTTAGGATAAACAGACCTAGACACCACGATGCGTGGGAGAGATGGCAGAAGAGTCTACACTTTCTTTCGAGATGCGATACGAGAACTGTAATTCGAATTACATTAATTAGGAATCGGAATTTCGATCGTGAGACAATATCAGAATTTTCCAAGCTGATTCGTGAAGCGAATCCTCATTTCATCGAGATAAAATCATATATGCATGTTGGCCTATCGACACAGCGGTTGCAGAGGCAAAATATGCTCGAAATGCAGGAGATCAGGGATTTTTCGAGCATATTTTGTGAAATGCTTCCAGGATTCGATGTGATGGATGAGAGTGAGATTTCCAGGATAGTAGTTTTGCAGAACATGAACAGATATGCCGATAGGTTTATCTCGTCGTACTTGCGGTAGGGATGCTGTAATAAAGAATGATTATAGAAGTTCCTTGCCATCCAAGCATTTGCTTGTGATCGCATAGAATTCATATCACTAAGTTTAGCACACATAACGATCCTGGGACAAAATGGTCAAGTTATTTTAGTTCTCTACCAAAATCTGATTAAATCTAATTTTTTTATATGCCCCTCTAAATTGCTAGTAAGGTCCGCTAATTGAAAGATTGCAAAACTGTAGCTCTTATTGTTATGAGTCTGCTTATTTCAGGCGTTTTTTGGAGTACTGGTGATTCCTATTCACAGCTCCCAGATCCCCACGGTATAAAAATTGTGATTCCAAGTAAGGGACAGGATGTTTTCATAAGCAAAGATTTCAGCGCTAAAGGAGCTTCTACAGACAATTCTGCTACCGATTGCAAAGTATCGCTCCTTCTTAATGGAATCACTCCATACGTCGAGGCTTCTCCAGTGGGAGAAGGTGGTGCAAATGACTTCTCAGATTGGGAAGGGATTCTCGATGCTAGTCACCTCAATAAGGGGGAAAATAAGCTTACTGCCAAATTACTCTGTATAGATGATAAGAATAATCAAATAACAAAATATCATTCCATAAATTTTACAGGAACAACTGAGGTATCAAATTCAGCCCAAACAGGCGAGAATCTCTCTACAACTGATAGTGCTGAAAGTATTGAAGGTGAATCGTCATCATCGGTTCTTCAGAGTGGAGCGAGCGAGGATCATGTTGACGGAGAGATAACCTACGGTCCGGTGATAATCCCTCCTAACGAGGGCGAAGGAAATTCCATGATTGACTCCCCTCTTGACAATGATTCAGTATTAATACCTAATGCAACCAGTTCCGGTTCCGGTACTATTTCAAATAACGGAACCTCAATGCCAATAACTTCTAATGAGAGTAAAGACGCTCCACAGATTAATTCCCTTACTGGTAATGATACTGCCTCAAATAACGATACCTCTGAGTCTGTAATAATTCCACCTTCTAATAACGGGTCATCAGTAAGTAATTCCCTTACTGGTAATGGTCCATCATTAGACGAACCAGAGGTCGGTGTTGAACAGAGTACGGGGGTTGTAGAAAGTAACGACATTCCCCTAATACTTCCTACTCCATCTCCTCGAGTGACGTCACCAGAGGAGAGCACAGATGATTCTCCAGTTGACAGTCCAGTGCAAGAATCATCTGCCATGGCCAACGTTGAAAATAATAATAATACTGATTTGGTAAACGATGTCCCAAACCTTAGATTAAATACTTCATCTAATGCAATTAATCTGACTATTTCTGAGCCGCCTAATGAGCCTACTACTTCCAATTTTCTTACGCCAGGAGATAAAAATGGCACTTCCGTAAGATCTGTCGCAGGAACTGATCAGATCATAAACGAAGGTATGCAAGTTATACTTAGTGGAGATACTGCCTACGCAAATGATAGCCAGTTGTCATATGAATGGAGACAAGTTGGTGGAGATCTCAAGGTGTTTCTAGGACAGCAGAATGCAAAAGAAATTAGCTTCTGGGCACCCGAGGTAGACAAAGATTCAAAGTTAACATTCAGATTCATTGTGCTTGCTGCCGGAACACAAATTTCGTCTGATGATGTCGACGTTACCATTAAAGACACCAGTGGGGACGACAATAACGACAATAAGGACAATAACGACAATAAGGACAATAACGACGATGATGATTAGTACCAAGGTCTGGAAAACTATTGATGTATCCTGGGTGAGGACTAGCCTAATGCTGTAGTGATTCCGTGAGTCAAGGTTAGGCTTGAACCCTGGTGTACCATTTCGAAAATTTCTTTATAGATTTATTGCGATGTGAAAATAAGGACTTTCTATTCAATTGGCTTAGCTCTCCGTACGTCATTGTGGAGTTTTTTGGTACAAAAATAGGATCAAATCCCCAGCCACCATCAGTAGCACATGCGCTTAATACACCCTGAGTCTTACCTGTGAACAGCTTTGAGGTATGACCGTCATTGTATGCGATTACCGAAAGAAAGTACGCGTTTCGATCTGTTTTATTTTCCATTAATCTCAACAAACCCTCGTTGCCTAGTGTCTCATATACAAACGATGAATACTGCCCAGGAAAACCTTTCAGAGAACAGATGTAGAATCCGTCATCTTCAATAATCACTGGTTTCCGGATATGTTCATACGCAAGGATCGATTTACTCTTTGCAATTGCAAGCACTGATTCAGATTGTATTTCTTGGAGCGACATCTTTGCAAAGTGAGATACTATACCATATTGACTAAGAATAGGCTGAACTTCTCTATACTTGTTGGAATTTGAACTCGCAAAATAAATTTCCTTAGTTTTCCTCATCTGTCCCAAATAGAGATACTATATAAGAACTGATGGGGTCATTATTATTCCAATACTAATAATCGCAAATTCCCTTATTAGGTACTTGAAATGCGTGAATATCTACCTCTACTCTGAATCTCATGGACCTTCCGCAACACCCTTCTCCCTCTGTCAGGGGGGCCAAACGATGAATACGCCTCAGAGAAATTTGAGAATGCTAGGTCAAAAATTTCGTGGTGTACGCTGTTCAAGACCTCTTTGAACATCCGCACCTCTGATGCCATGTCTTCCAATCGTTGAGAGAAGAAAGACAGACCAAAATCTATGATTACGAGTTCCGTGTACCGGTCATGCGGGTGGCCTTCAAGAATAAAATTAGATGTAGTAATATCTCCGTGGATTATGTTCTTGGAATGAAGTTTTGCAACACATTGTCCCAATTTTGATGCAAGCTCGGCCGAAAAGATGTCCTTCAGGTTGACACCCTCAATGAACTCCATAATTATTTCATTACGGCGGGTATCAAGAAAATATACATACGGAGTTCTGATTCCTGCTTCTTTGGCTTTCGAGAGCATTTCTGCTTCGCGAACTGTCCTTCTATGTCTCAGTTCCCTGTCCAATACAGGATGTCTATAAGATCTCTCAAGTCTCAATTTCGATAGCGCTCGCTTGTCATACCAATTAATAAGAAAAAGATCAGCCTCAGATCCTTTCTTAAGGAGGATTGGAAGTTTGTTTGACAAACAGTAATATAAATCGGAACAATACCATAAAAGTGTGAGTGGTGCTGAACCTAGGCCTGGAGAAAAACTGATCCTTGAAGAAGACTGCGCAGAGGATAAATTGAAAAATGGAATCCTAACATTGACAAACCAACGACTGATCTTCGAGAAGACAGAGGGTAGAATGACAACTTTATCTAAGAAGACAGAGGAAGTACTGCTTGACATTCCACTTGAAAAGATTGTGTTATCAAAGTCCGAGGGATTTATTGTAGCGAAAGTAGTGGTAGAATTAAGTGATCGGACAACCTACAAGTTTGGTGTCCTAAACACAGGACATTGGGCCAAAGAAATAATGGGTCAGGTCAAGAAAGTGAACCGAAGCTGAAGTTTTCCTTATCTCCATGTTACTTCTACCGAGTCTAAGCGCCAAGCTTGATTGATAAACCCGTTTTCTGGTGAAACGCTAAGTCTAGTATGCAAATGATCGACTGAGCTGGTCAGCGCAATTTGAACACCGTTGTCTCCCGCATAATGAATTGGACAGACATGCATTTTAGAACCGTGCCGCGCACAAACATGGGTCAACATGTCTGCAAGACGTTTGTTGGCCGCTACTCCTCCTACTACTACTACCTCTTTTTTGTTTGTGAATGCGATTGCTCTCTCCGTGGCCTCAGCCAAAATTGCAAAAGCTGTTTCCTGTAAAGAGTAACATGTATCTCCAACATCAAATCTTTCATCCTTGTAACGTTTTATTGCAGCCGTTAGCAACCCGCTGAAGGAAACGTCGTTTCCTTTAATCGTATATGGTATCCAGGAATATCCGCCTCCGGAATTACTTGCCAATTTCTCAATCATCGGTCCACAAGGGGAGGAAAAGCCCAATGATCTACCAAACTGATCAAATAGTTGGCCTAAGGTGATATCTAAGGTTTCCCCAAATATCCTCCACCTTTTATTAAAAAACAAGAGTATCATTGTGTGCCCACCTGATACCAGAACTACCATGGGATCCTTAGCACCTGTCAGACGCGCCCCTAGTTCAATGTGAGCTAGGGCATGATTAACGGGTACCAAAGGTTTTTTGTAGTATGCTGACAGGAGGCGTGCTAGGACGGCACCTATCCTTAGACATGGTCCAAGTCCGGGACCTGCGGAATATCCTATTATATCTATTTGTTCCAGTTCTAGGGATGAAAGCGCTAATGCTTCTTTCAAGATTTTGCTGCTCACATTAGCGTGATGTATCGATGCCTCTCTCGGGTGTATTCCTGAACCTTTTGGTGGCTCGTAGGACGACCGTACATCTGACAATATCCTAAAAGATGCTTTATCGTCGCGTTGTATTTCTGTAATAGCACAACCGAAAGTGTGAGCTGTACTTTCTATTCCTAAAGCTAGCAATTTCTGACACCTATCTCCTACTAGTAGCCGATACTATCTTAATGATGTCCCTATCCTTTAACTTATGCTCTGCTCCCACTCGTTGTTTAGTTCTTACATCGATAGCGTAAAGGAAGCCCTTTCCCAACTGTTCATGTACCTTTTTCGCAAGATCCTTGGCTGTAGATTCTTTCGGCAACAGATAAGCATCTGGAAGAACATTTCCTTTCTTGTCTGTTAGTCTGTTTTCATCCTCAACAGGATAAACTACGATCATTCCAAGTAGTACAAAGCACAGCCCATTCAAAACCGTCTGAACGCCTGTCGAACCATATTTGGTCAGAACTGCCCGAACCTTATCTAGCGCCTTCTTCTGGTCTTCTCGAAGCAAAGTATTTGGGAGGATTTCAAATGAATTGTCTCCAGGGGAATACCTCAGCATTCCATTTCTTGATCCTAGTCTAAGCATAACTTCAGCCTCAGAAACACAAGGGACAACCATGCTATCAAGGCTCTTAAGTTTCTCTAAGTTCGGTTCAGCTGTCATAATATCCGCCTTGTTGGCAGCAATTATCATCGGTTTTGCGAATCTTCTTAATGTCCGACAAAACAGCAACAGATCGGCCTCAGACCATGAAGATAACTTCTTATTGCCAAGTCCGGTTCCATTTAACGAAGCAGCTACCTGACTTTCCCTTACCGACATCCCTGAGAGTTGTCTTGATAACACTTTTTGCATACTATCTGATGAACCCTGTGAATCTCTTGAAGACATCAATTTCTTTTTCAAATGTGTAACCAACCACATATCAAATTCTTCTAATACGAATTCTGCATCGTGCAATGGATCCCCCGTACCAGGAGACACTGCTCGGCCTTCTGAATCAGTACTACCAGCCGCGTCTATGACGTGCACAAGGGCGTCCGCCTCTCTTGCACTATCTAGAAATTGATTTCCTAGGCCCCTGCCATTGTGTGCACCTGGAACAAGCCCTGCTATATCCAATATTTTAATTGGAATATACCTGCTTCCGCCTATGCACATCGAATGTAACGGATTATCCTGAACTTGAAATTCTCTGCATACACATCCTGTCTTTACATATCCTATCCCAATATTTGGTTCCACGGTTGTAAATGGAAAGTTAGCTGTTTGAACACCTAGACTTGTTGCAGCATTAAAGAATGTAGATTTACCTACATTTGATTTACCGATAATCCCTATTAGCAATTTGTTCAAATATAACGATATTATTATATATAGACATAATTCACAGTCTGGACATGGATAGAAGGAGTCCCAGAGTCCATCCCAAAGGGTTCGGGTTACGATGTTGATTCCACTTATGGCACTAACCTTAAATAAATACTGCAGATCTTATCCAGCATTTTAGGAGAGGACAAATTTGGCAGGGATTGTCGCAGTCTCAGATGCGGAAACTAGAAGAGCAAAGAACGTCGCGTACCTTCTGGCTCACTGTATGCGAATGCTTCAGCACAGAGGCAAGGCTTACTGGAAAATAATGGTCGGAAGGAATATCGCCGAAGGTGATGGGCCTCTACCTTATGAGCAAAGGCTTTTTAAAATTGTAGGCGAGAATAATCTTGCCGGACACGACGGGATTGGACTTCTGTCCAAGCGTAGGCCAGAGTCAATTGGCTTTAGAAATAGTCAGATCGCATTGGATGGATTCCTAGTCGACACTGAAAAGCTATACCTTCACCCCATGATAGGTAGTGCAAGAGATAGTGATCCGCTGTCGCAGATTTATTATGTTTTCAAGATACTTATGACCAAGAACCGTGATCCGCACAAAGCTACCGACTTTTTAGATCGACACTTAAGAGGAAATATACTTGTTAGGATAGACGGTAACATCCATGCATATCGAAATAGCACAGGGTTCAAACCGCTTGTATTAGGAAGGAACAAAAGTGATACACTTCATGTGATTGCATCAGAAAATTCTCTACGTATATCGTTAGTAGACCTTACATTCAGAGATGTGGCTCCAGGGGAATTGTTAAGACTGGACAGAAAGTCAGGACCTATCACGTTGACAAATCAAATAGCACCCAATATGGTGATAGATCCTTTCGAATTCATTAGGGAATCGAATGTGGCATCCATCGTGAATGGCAAGAGTATTTATGAGATAAGGAAGAATATCGGAAGAGAGCAGTCGAAGTTTCTCTCAGGAAGGTTTCAGATCAAATCTGTTTTTGCGGAACCAGACTATACTAGGCCCATGGGCTTGGGCTTCAGCTTGGAATATCAAAAAAATCATAAAAGCTTTGAAATAGACGAAGGTGTCATTAAGGACCGATATGACGATTCCGATCATATGATTGACTTTTCAGAGGAAGTGAGCAAGTACAAGCTATTAACAACGAGTAAATCCCTGAAATTTGTTGTAGAAAATTTAGTATTGGACAAGAGTGTTGGATCGATTCAGGGTACAATTCAGACAGGCGCTACAGCCAAGGAAACAATTCATTATATGAAGAAAGCGGGTGCGAAGCAGGTTATAGTTATCGTTAGCTATCCGCCAACAATTGATGGTAGGCAGGTTGGACTCTATACTCAAAACCGGGATCTAGTCGCTAACAAGTACGTGGGAAAAGTATCATCCATCGACGAAATCAATGCCCTAATAGGCCACGAAATAGGTGCAGATAAGGTTTATTACAATTCTCCTTCTTTGTTGGCTGAGGGGATAGGCTTAGCGGAAGGAAACTTATGGTTTCCAGAGTGGATAAGGTTCTTGGAGTACAAATGATAGGCCTGAACACCAAGACAGACTTTGAAAGGTTGAGAATCTCTAAAGCGCCAGTAGCCAAGGCACTTTTATTGGAGCACGGGTCACAATTGGTCGATAATGTATGCATTGAAAGAGTTGAACTTAGGCAATACCGAGAAAAAGCGGATAGGGAGAGATTATATTCGTTAATCACAGTTTACCTTAAAACAAGCAAAGGAGAAATAGAGCTTAAATATGATGAAGGGTTTAAAGGAAGAGATCCGCTGCCGGAGATTTCCTTATTTCTGGTGAGATACGTAGGTCTCGAGCCACTGATAAATAGGGCTCTTATCGCGCTCAACGAAACATAGGTAGTCTCATTCATTTCAATTTCTTATTCCAAAATATTTTTATTCGGTCTACATATAGCTATTTGAAATCATCACGAATGGACTTTGTGTAATTATGAATATCTTTGACATTGCCTATTATCCCTGCGATATCAGTGCTTCCTTCAGTGCTTCCAATTGTGTGCAATAACTGTCTTATCTCTAATACCATAGAACTAATTTCTGATATCAAGTTTCTTGATGCGTTGACTAATTCCTTGGTGCCTCCTTCGTTGTTAAGATTATCTAGTGCAGTTCTACAAGCCCTAATAGTTCTTGAGATTTCATCCATTAGGTCCGAATTCTGAGCGCCACCCCGCAAGTTATCAATTCTAGAAGAAATTCTGTCAATTGACTCCACTGTAAGCCTAATATTTTCAATGTTTTTGACCATGGAGGGGTCCTTAAAGGACTCAACTATTTCCCTAGCCGTAGCTGATATATCCTTAGCTCTATTCAAGGATTCGTGTACTTCGGGACTTTTGAGGTCTCGTATTAACTGTATAGCATTCGAGGAGGTCTCTCGAATATCATTTAGCTTCCCACCCATAGTTGTAACATACACTCACTTGGTTATTAAAATTAACAATGTATTATGCAAAATTCCAGGCATTGTGCCGCAGTGTGCAATTTGTATCAGCGCACCCTTATACCAGTACCATTATATCAAACCTTTATTTGTTAGATTCAGCAGAAGGAAATATTTACACTAATCTAAAAAAAGAGAATTTTATAATACTCAGTAGCGCCTCTTTTATTCTAGGTTATGGCGTACGCCAATTGATGAAGCATAGGAATAGGTTAGAGATCATCGCGTTAATTCTCCAGAATGCATCAGAAGAAAGTGGTGCTTCTCAAAAAAAGATCATGTACAGATCGTTCTTATCATATCATCATCTTAAAGATTATTTGACTTTATTGTTGATGAATGGCCTGATTGAATTTTTAAATAACCAGAGAAAATATAAGATTACACCTAAGGGTAGGAAATTTTTGCAAATATATAACTGCTTAAATGAGGTCGTCGAAATAACAAACACAATAACTGCACGATGAAATTTGACTATGCTGATGGTGGTAGCTTATGTTTCCTGTCTTTTTCCAATTAGATTTGCGCGTGAGAAAACTCTTTCCGCATCTTCAGCCTTCATCAAACCTTCCTGTACCACTATGTCCTTCACATCCCTATTTGTTTTTAATGCTTTCTTGTAAATTTCAGATGCCTTTACATAGCCTATGTAGGGATTTAGAATAGTCACCAGTACAGGGCTTTTGTATACATAGCTGGAGAGTTTATCCCCATTTGCTTGAATGCCGTCAATAAAATTAGATGCAAATACGGGCAGAAAGTTTGTCAGCATATCCATGGACTCTAGAACCCACTTCAAAATCCCTGGGAGCATCACATTAAGCTCAAGTTGGCCTGCTTGGGAGGCCATCGTTACCGCCAAATCATTTCCTATAACGTTAAAGCAAATCATGTTAAGACATTCGGCCAGAGATGGGTTAATCTTACCAGGCATTATAGATGAACCAGCGTGAACTGCTGGGATTACTATTTCAGCTAGTCCAGCTGTAGGACCGGATGCCATGAGCCTGAGATCATTCGCCAGCTTAATTAGTTCTGCAGCGAGATTTTTGATCGACGAAGAATAACATGCGATATCAAACCGACTCTGGAGTGCAAAGTAAAGGTTTGCAGCAGGCTTTACCTCTAATCGTGATATCTCTTGAAGATGTCGAACTGATAATTCTCGGTATCCCTCTGGTGAATTAGCGCCAGTACCCACGGCCGTACCACCTAAGGCGAGGCCATAGAGGTTTTCTGACGCCTGTACTATTTTCTGTCTCGCAGTTTCAATGGAAAAATAATATCCGCTAAATTCGTCCCCTAGAGTTATAGGGAGTGCATCCATCAGGTGAGTTCTGCCAATTTTTATGATATCCTTAAATTCTGCACTTTTGTTTTTCAGCGACGCAATTACCAGATCTATTGCAGCCAGGAAATTATTTAGACCCAATAATATCGACAGATGCATAGCGGTGGGAAAGGTATCGTTACTTGATTGAGACATATTCACATGGTCATTTGGGTTGATTCTGTCATATTTCCCTCTTTCTTCGCCTAACGTTTCCAGCGCCATATTGGCTATTACTTCGTTGATGTTCATGTTAAAGGCTGTTCCAGCACCTGAATTTATCGGCTCAATAATGATCTGATTTAATAACTCACCTGAGAGCAACTTATCACAAGCCTTTATGATTGCATTAGAGATTTCTTCGGATAGCCCCCCTAGTTCACGATTGGACAAAGCAGCACACTTTTTGATCATGGCATATGCCTTAACTAAATCCGGATGCGCTTTTTGCCCTGTGACATTGTACTGGCTACTGGCCCTTACGGTGAAGGGGCCATAATATGCCTCATAGGGCACCTTAACCTCTCCCAACGAGTCTCTGTCTATTCGAAAGCCTGACATAGATTTATTGACTACAATGGTGTCGTGTTAATAAATCCACCGAAGTTGTCTCTAGGTTTCGCGGACCATGAGCGCAAATTATTTGGGAAAAAGCCAGACTCAGAAACTCGATCAAACTTATTACTGCTGATTAGCAAGTACATTGAACTTTTTGATATTTAAGTCCCTGGACGTATTCATGGTTAAATGTGTGCTTTCACATCACAAGAAATAAGCAAGCGGCTGAGTGACTTTGATATACTAATGAGATATATGCCCTTCCTCCAAGAACACGGCTTCTCTGAATTTGGAAAAGGACAGTTGACGGGTAAGATAGAATTACTCAAAGAAGGGCTTTCAGATTCTGCATTGAATCATTCAGATCAACAACCCAATTCTAGAATTAGCTCCAGTCAGCTTGACCCTAGACATCATGAATACGAGGAGCAGTCTGTAAATATATCTAGAACGCTATCTATTAATCCCCCAACCACTTTAGACGACTCAAAAAGCAAAAGACTAGATTTTAACTATGGGGAAGGGGCTGTTGAACACCATACGCGTAATGCCATGGACCAAAGTAAGGGAAGAAAATATCTAACTGAAAATAACAAATGGAATTTCAAGGCCGATGATGATTCATCATGGATAACGCGAATTAGAAAATTAGCCGATGTTTAGTCCCTGACGATCATGCATGTGAATTCCTCGGTTGACATAGTAGTTCGGCTTATCGACAAGTCAGTAAGTTGAATCTTTAGCAATTCTAACTGCTATACGTTGTCTTGAGGGACCCATCCTACAACAATTTCAGATCCTTAGTTATTCGATCGATCAGTGGGGATGGGGCTGGCCCGATTCCAAGACAGGTAATTGTACCTTCGGGGATCTGTGTTAGCCCCCTGTCCTGTACCTGAACCACGGGAAGACCTAAACTCTGTGCCTTCCACTTGATGTCGTGTAAATCCTCCAGTGAATGAACTTTAGTAACGATTTTAGCTTGACCGGAGGTAAACCATTTCGTGAACCATGAAGGATTACTAGTCATTGCCTGCTCTGCGCCAGAAACTGCGGCATGAGCAACCTGGGCAGCTAATTTTCCAATACCCATTCGAAGTTCCTTTCGCACCACGATTACCTGTTTGAATTCCAATTGTTTGTACGACCTTAGCTTAATTAATAAATCGAGTTATTTATTTCCAATACGAGGTATTGATGCGAACCAAGTACGACGTGATAATAGCAGGTGGTAGTATTTCTGGGTTGTTGACTGCTAGAGAGATAGGATCTGAGTCATCAATTTCGGTCAAAGTCTTGGAAGCAGACCACGAAATTGGTACTCCAGAACACTGTGGAGGATTAGTAAGTCTCAGCGGACTACGAAAACTTGGTGTGGTCCCATCATATAGAACATTCAGAAACCGCATTATGCAAGCCAGATTATGTTCAAGATTTTCATCATTAATGGTTGATGCAAGACTTCAGGACGTAGTCGCCATCGATAGGAGGGAATTGGATAAACAGATTGCTTTTCAAGCTCAAGAACTAGGCGTTGAAATAACTACCATGAATTCAGTGAGAGGGGTCTTGGCTAAATCCCTAGAAAATGGATACAGTTATGAGGTAAGCACCACAGAAGGGACGGTTTATTGCAAATATTTTGTGGACGCACGAGGATTGTCGTCACTAATAAGGAGACATAGAACTGGGATATTGCCTTCAGGACAGTACGAAGTATTTGCTCCTTGGATAGATCCTGATACCGTTGAGCTCTATTTTGATGTCGAGAAATTTCCGGGTTTTTTTGCTTGGATTATCCCACTGGAAAAGAACAAGGCTAAGATAGGCGTCGCAGGTCGTGGTATCAATGTAGTAGAATCCATGGATTCATTTCTCAAATCAAAAGGTTCTTCATATTCGATTTCTAGAAAGATATTTGCTCCAATCCACGTATCAGGACCAATAAGGCAGTTCGTTGAGGGACGGTTCTTAACAGTCGGCGACGCGGCCGGTCAAACGAAACCTACAACAGCTGGTGGTATACTAACTTCTGGTATGGGAGGTATTCTTGCCGGACGCGCACTAGCTAAGGCGATCGAAGAAGAAGATGACTCATTTCTTGAAAGATATCCTAGCGAATGGCACTCTATATTTGGATTCGAATTCAAGAAGCTGATACTGGCTCGAAAGATATTCGAACATCTGGACAATAAGGCTATAGACGAATTATTTTCTACAGTCTCATCGTCAACTCTGTACCGAATCTCCCATGACGGAGAATTCGACTTTCACTCGGCTCCTCTTTCTTTAATTCTTAATGCAAAGTCGACATCAAAGATATTTAAGGGTCTTCTTGAAAGCAGACTGAGGAAAGTCAGGTGAGCAAGGTATAAATCCAGTAGCGGAATGATACTAAGAGATATCAATGCCAACTTCGTTGCAATTGCCTGTATGTACGTCGTGTGGCCGTCCTATAATGCCAAACGATGAATGCGTTAAATTCTATTGTCCCAGTTGTGGGTATGTGCTAATTTGGAGATGTGAAAGCTGTAGAGAATTTGCAAGAATATACAAATGTGTAGGATGTGGCTTCGAGGGACCCTAATTAGGAATGTCAAAACTAGTTGTCCGTGTTAAAATATTGCCGTCCGATGCAGAAACAAACCTCGACGAGGTCTCAAAGATGCTTTCACACACCATTCCATCAGGGATGGAGTTGAATGCTGTATCCAAACAACCAATTGCATTTGGACTATTCTCGCTGTTGGTTGATTTCATCTTGGAAGACAGTGAGGGTCAGATGAATAAACTCGAGGATTTTCTTGGGAAAACTGAAGGAGTTGGTCAGTTCGAGGTTATGAGTATGAGCAGAAGGTCAGTACAGATAAAGTAATGACTCTTGCAGCCACAACCTAAGAAGCATTTGAGAGTTGCGTGGAAAAGTGGAATGGAAGGCCTGGACACGGGTCAGAATCTCATATAGAACAATGAATCCATTGCAATACCCACAAAAATAACTACTAGGTATGGCGCAGTAACTTTGTAAGCTTTCCAAGCAAACTCCGGAGTTGGCTCTCTTACCAATTTATAGTGGTATACTAGCATCAATGAACCAGCTATAGCTGCTATAACTGTATATAATACTCCTAGGCCAAAAAAGTAGAGACCTAGCGAATACGGAAGCAGTAATGCCGTATTGTAAAAGATATATGTTGCTGTTTTCTGGTTTCCAACTAACACAGGTAACATAGGAATATTTACCGTAAGATACTCCTCCCGGGCCTTGATAGCTAGACACCAAAAGTGTGCGGGCGTCCACAAAAATACTAGTAGTCCTACCAGAAATCCCAGTAGATCTATCGATCCTGTCGCGGCAGCCCAACCTGCCCAAGATGCAGCGCTCCCTGCTAAACCGCCAATAACAATATTGGATGGATTATTTCTCTTTAGCCAGATTGTATATATTACGACGTAGATGAATATCCCTAAAGCGATCATAGCTGCTGATACCAAATTCAATGTGACTACTGCCAATGAGACTGAAACCCCGCAAAGGAGAAGACCATACAGTAACACCCTCTGCGGAAGCAATTTACCCGAAGGAATTGGTCGCTTCGATGTTCGCTGCATAAGTTTGTCGATATCTCTGTCGTAATAGTGATTCAGGGCACTTGAGCCCATTGATGCCAAGGTCCCAGATATAACTAAGAAAAGGAGGGTCCATACTGAAATATCCCAACCTATCCCAGGAGTATTATCGAACCTACTCGCAGCCAGCATCGAGGTTATTGCCGTAATTAAGAGAACTACCACTATTCTGGGCTTGGATACTTCCAGGTACTCCTTTACAGTCACATTTTTGGACCCTAGGTGAGCTCTCGCCGTTCTACCATTTAACTTATTCGCCTACATGAAGCGGTTAGGCTGAGAACTCACGATCCTAGGTTTTTTTCATTCTCTGATACTTTCAAGGGTGGAAACCACTTGCCAGAGCAGCGTCCGTATATGAGATTCCATCTGTCTGTTTTGTGTTAGTCCGTCAAGCATACTCACGGCATTAGCCGCCCTTACTGTAACGGTACCGGATTTCTCATCCTTCAATGTTGCCAAAACGTCTTTGACGAGATTTCTAGTGTTCCTTTGTATGTCCCTATTCTTAACTATTGCATCCAACATAGAGATGCTATTGGTCAACTTTTCTAGGTTCATATTCTCTTCCTTTTTACGTCCGCTCATACGAAGGTAGTAACCTGTTCCCCATTATTTGTTTTAGCGTGCAAGAGGTTATTAGACCGTTTGTACTAATGCAACAAATTAATGGCCATAACGGCTGAAAATGTAAAGGCTACCTTAAATAAAATCTCATCAGAGCTTGATGATATTGAACATAGACGGGAAGCACTCATCAAAGGGACAAGGGCCGTCATCATAAAATGCAGCAGATCCATTATGGAATTGCACAATGGTCGATTCGAAGACGCAGCCAAACTCTTGGAAGAAGCTCAATCTGAACTACACTCTTTAAAGACACACGTAGGCGACAACCTTGAAAAATATCTTATCAATGCTGAACAAGAGTTTGTCGAAGCATATCAGCTTAAGTGTGTGTATAAAAAAGCTAGCCTTGCTGGGATAAAAGATCTTAACGTTGCAACCTCGTCATACCTACTCGGTCTGTTGGATTCCATTGGTGAAATAAAGCGAATGATTTATGACAATTTACGAAGTGAACGAATCGTAGATGCGTTGAATTTGTTTGCTTTGATGGAAGAACTATACAGTTCACTTTATCCTCTTTCAGTTTACGACAATATTGTCCCCGGTATTAAGAGGAAGTTAGACGTCGCGAAACTAATAATTGAAAATGCCAGATCGACTATTACAGAGGAGTCAAGCAGGAATTTGCTTATCAAAAAGTTGGATGTCTTGGAGAAGGAATTTAGAACTAACTGAACTAAACTAAATAGACGCTAGGCTTAATCCTGCAAGTCTCATACATCATGGTGTATCTTCCATAATTTCTCTCAAGCCGCTTTTCCATTCGTTAAACCCTTCGGGAGTACTTGGATAATCGCCATAATGTTTGACGAGCAAGGCATTCAATTCCGCAGTTCTTCTTAAAGATGCCGCCAATTTTTGGTTCATCACGCTTGCAAATACGAGACCCATCTTACTGACAAGGCTGAACTCTGGGTGCTCCCCATTGGTTATTTTCTCTACATCGAACTTTGAGATAAAATGTTTCATCCCATAATTAATCTGCTCATTGGAAAGTCCTTGCAACATTCGTCTAAAGACCTCAAGACCTGCCGTTTTGTAACCGTATTCATTTATAAACTCCTTATTGTAACTCCATAGGCCTGCCTCAGAAATGTCTCCTTGTTGAATTGCGTTCACTGCATGTTTTCCTGCAATAGTTGCGGCGATTATAGCAGGACCAATCCCTCCAGCGTCTAGCGGCTTTGGCATCCAAGCTGAATCTCCAACAAGCATGTATCCGTTTGCTACCATGCAGTCATTCTGTCTTCGGACTGAGACCTGCCAAGTCCCCCATGTATTTCCGTCATCCCGAACCTCATCTGATAATCGGGGGTTGTGTACAGCAGGATTTGAATTTAGGTAGTTGTCTATTAGATTCTTGAGAGTAACGATTCTACCACTTTTTTTATTCATCTGATCCAATGCTTTTTGTTGGACACCTAACCCGATGTTTGCCTTCAAACTACCCTTGGGAAACACCCACGCATAACCACCAGGGGCTACCGTCTGGTCTAGGTGGATTATACAGTAATCTGGGTCGAAATATGTTTTGTCATCTATTCCAGCGTCGAAGGTGCATATGTATCTCCCTGTGGCCTCCAAATCGTCTCTTTGTATTCTTTTCTGAATGTAGGAACTGACAGCCAGGTTTGTTCTTAGGACAGAGGTAACTCCTGTGCAATCAATAACCAGTGAACATGTCTTCCTGAAAGGTGCTCTCTCCGTTAAGTCGTCGCCCTCAACACCAACTACGGTGTTTCTATCAATAGTAACTCCCCTTAGCACGATGTTTCCTTTAAGTTCAACACCCCTGGATAGGGCATCTCTGGCTTGTCTTTGCGGCAGAACCTTCCTGTTTAAGATATATCCTTCACCATCGAATGAAATTTTAGTTTCATGATCAGGAGAATAAGCAACAACACCCTTTACCGGGTGTTCGATTTCAGGATAATCCCAATTGACATTTATTTTACTGTTCATGTAGTCAACGGGTTTTTTCCCAACTGCATCACCACAAATCCACCCAGTCAGTGTCTTCCTACCCAGGGATTCTAAATCATTTCTATCTACCACCAATATTCTTAGAGATTGTGATGAGTAGTGAGCAGCTGAGCACGCAGCGATCATGCCAGCCAAGCCCCCCCCAGCGACTATGATGTCGTAGTCTTTATCAACAGTGGACATGGTCCTATAGGCGTCAATTGCTGCATCTGTATTTAAAGCTAAGTTGACTAAGGCTGAGTTGACTGATTCCCGTGTGACTCTACTTGACGGTGACTGATTTAGCGAGGTTTCGGGGATAGTCAGGGTTTGCTTCTTTCTCAAGTGCCAGATAATACGCCAATATTTGAAATGGTATTACCTCCAAAATAGGATATAAAACCTCATCCACCTCTGGAATTGCTATAAATCTATCATAGACCTCGCTTGGCGAACTGCCAATCCCAATCAGTGATGCACCTCTTGCCTGTATTTCGTGAGCATTGGCCTTCACATCATCGAATGTCGAATCTCTTGGGTTCAGAACTAGAATACAGCTATTCTTGTCCATCAGCGCAAGGGGTCCGTGCT
Source organism: Nitrososphaeraceae archaeon (assembly GCA_035643435.1). Taxonomy (GTDB): domain Archaea; phylum Thermoproteota; class Nitrososphaeria; order Nitrososphaerales; family Nitrososphaeraceae; genus TH5896. Next base: position 20,213 of record DASQQK010000007.1, read on the forward strand.
TCAGCTCACCAGCTGGAATTCCTTCAGCATGAATGTAGCTTAATTCCTTGATCTTCAGAGCCCCTTCTAGCGCTATAGGATAGTGAATTGATCTACCCATTACATAGATGTCTTTCACATCCCTAATCTCGTAAGCAATTCGTTCGATTTCTTTCTGTCTTTCGATTAATTCCTTCAGCGCATTCTGCAACTTAAACCTCTGGTCATCCAAATGAATGGTCCCGGACAGCTCATCTATTATGGCATAGAGTATAGCTAGCTGTGATGTAAAACTCTTGGTCGCAGCTACTCCAATTTCAGGCCCGCAGTTCATGTCAACAGAAACGTCGCTCAAACGCGCCAATGACGAAGTGGGAACATTCACTATGGAGACAATCTTAGCGCCCATTGGTTTTGACTTCTTCACAACCTCTAGAACATCTGCCGTTTCCCCACTTTGTGAAATGGCTACAACGACAGAGTCAGGCTCAATATCGTTTACTTGATATTGGAACTCGCTGGACATGATGGCATCAGACCTTCTTCTACCATACTTCGAAAAGAGGTTTTTCGCCACCAATGCACAATGATAGCTCGTACCGCTTCCAGTAAAATACACAAATGGAGCCGATCTCAGCAATTCAGAAACTTGCTTGATCCTATTTTCTTGACCTTTTCCGGCTTTCAAAATGGTCTCTACCTGCTCATTAATCTCTTTGATAGTAAAATGAGCATAAGTTCCCTTGTCAATCCCGCCAAATTCCCAAGCTACCTGAGTGATTGGCCTTACGACACGTGCACCATCAAAACTAATTATTTCCATATCAGAGCCCTTAAAGATGACAATGTCTCTATTGTCAAGGAATACGGCTTTGTCTGTGTAATTCAAAAAACCTATAACGTCGCTGCTGATGTAATAACCATCATTTGAGATTCCTACAATGAGTGGTTCGTCAAATCTGGCTCCCACAACAGTCTCATCGCTAAAGGCAGCTATAAATGAAAATGCGCCAGTCAATTTCCTGGCAGTATTTGTGATACCTACTTTCAGATCGCCATTAGAATTAGAATGCTCCTCTTCAAGCAAGTGTGCAATGACTTCACTGTCAGTTTCGCTCTTGAATACATGACCCTTCGCCATGAGCTCTGATTTTAGCTCCGAGTAGTTCTGTATTATTCCATTGTGCACTACTGCGATCTCTCCGTTACAAGATGTATGAGGATGAGCATTCTTGTCGGTAACTTTTCCGTGAGTTGCCCATCTAGTATGACCTATTCCTATTTTGCCAGGTAGTACTTTCAAAAGCAAATTGGAATCCACATCTTCAACCCTTCCTACCCCTTTCCTGACACTCACCTTCCCGTGATCAACGGTTCCTATCCCTACGCTGTCGTAACCCCGATATTCCATTTTCTGCAGGGACGTCACTAGAAGAGGAGCAGCAATAGACTTACCTTTGTACCCAATAATTGAACACACACGCGTAAATATCTCAATAGCATAATTAAAAATAGCTAAAAGGACAAAATGACCGTTATATTAAGACCTTTAGTCCTTACGACCCTTACGACCCTTAAGACCTTTCTCTATAATACAGTATTAACATCAACAATGCAGAAATGTGGACAAAATTCCATTGTACCCGTCATAATTTATATATAATCTTAGCCAACGTGAGTGGTTGGAAAAGACTCTTCTATATAGTGTGGGCAACAAGATGCTGTCAAAACCAATAATGGTTTACAAAGACGTCAGTAGTATGAATGTCCTTTCTAACCCAGTAGCCTGGAAGATTATGCAATTACTTTCGGCCGAACCAAAATATACTGCACAAGTGGCAAGGGAACTCAGAATATATGAACAAAGTGCTTATTATTACATGCAAAAACTGCTAAGAATAGGAGCGATCCGCCAATCAGGAACTAGGACAATTAGAGGAGGAACCGCACGTCTTTACAAAACGGTTAACCCCTCCTATGGTTTAGAAATGGACTGGGGGGAGTCCGACTTCAGTGGCCTTTCAAACAGCAATCGTAGGGAGATGAAGAATTTTGTGTTCTTTAAGGAGTTCATAAGAGATAATCTCTTCAACGGACTCATTGTTGTAGGTGCTCCTGATCCACATGGGCCGTACAAGTCATCCGCAAGGGATGGACATTATGCAATTCAACTGGCATTTTCGCTAGGTAATTTGTGCAGCATCTCTGATGAATTCATAGTGAAACTCGATTCTGACGCGAGGGCTGAACGAGCAATTGATGGTCGTAACGTCGTGAGTATAGGTGGTCCGGGGACAAACATAGTTACGGCAGAATTCAACAAATACATGCCTATAAAGTTCAATGAGTCAAACTTTTGGTCTGGCCTCGCCGCAGAGACGGGTGAACTTTATAATATGGACAACCACGGGCTTATCGCCAAGATCCGAAATCCATACGATGATAAAAATACGGTAATCATAGTAGCAGGAGTAAGATCTATCGGCACCAAGTCTGCTGTATTAGGACTGACAAATTTCGCAACCCAAACTTTGAGGAATTATGTCGAAGGACATGAGTGGGCCATTGTTGTACAAGGCTTCGATATGAATGCTGATGGGAAAATAGACCATGTCGACATAATTAAGGAGATTAGCAGGTAATAGCTGTCTAGACTTACGTTGATGGTGTTGGTGTTGATGTATCCTTCGGGGGTTCCAAATGGACAAGTAGCTGATTCTCCTCTTCTTTCCTAACAATATGGCCAGGCAAGTTGACAAATCTATCTCCAATTGAAACATGACCGTGAACGACCATCTGCCTTGCAGTATATGGTGATTTTGTGTCTATCTTCCTCATAATCATAGTTTGAAGTCTTCTTTCCAACAAGTGCTCTATCTTCAGATTGAGAATGTCATCCAAGGAAGCTGTTTCATCAATAAGACCAAGCCGGCTGAGGTACTTGAGGAGCTTTCCTTCCTGCTTATGTCTCTCCTCTGCTGGCAGAGCAAGCAGGGACCTTGCCTGGTTTCTGAATCCAGCAACCTCTGTTTGAGCTTTCCATAATTCTCTTTTATTTCGTAGTCCGTATGAACCAATAATATACAATTCTGCGCTTAGCTGATCGGATGTCCAAATTCTTCTTGGCCTACTAAAGGTTTTCCTTGCTTTTCGAGGATCCCCCATTACTCATCCATCCCTGAATTCCTTTTCATTTTGATGTGGAGGCAGGTGCCCTACCGCTCTTCTTGACGCCAACCGCACTTTCCCTTCTTCCCGTAGTTCTCGTGTGCTGACCCCTGACTCTTAATCCAAACATGTGCCTGTAACCACGCCAGCTCATCACGTTTTTCTCCCTGTTTATGTCGTTTGTGATCGCAAATTCCAGATCAGATGTAATAAGATGAGTATCAGAACCGGTGTCCATATCTGCCCGCCGATTCAAGTACCATGAAGGCATACTAATTTTTGATGGATTTCTAACCGCATCTTCGATCTCGTGTATTTCATTTTCTGTGAGATATCCCACTCTAAGTGAGGGACTGATGTTAAGCATTTGCAATAATACCTGAGAATAGTTATAACCCAGTCCCCTGATACCACTAAGCGCAACGATAGACTTTTTGCTACCATCTATGTCTTTTCCTGCAATTCTGAGTATGTGTTTGTATTCGCTGCTTGACAAGCAGTGAATGCGTATTCATCCCTAAATAAAAACCATGCTAAGTACGTTCAGCAGCTACCCACTTCCTGATGATCCAAGCTGGTACGTCCCTTAAATACAAGCCGATTGTATTTGAATTCGCGAATCGAATTGGATACAAAGGAGAAAGTGAAGAATCTTGTCCATCACTCCTACACTATGGCGCCAAGTTACAGAGAAGCCATGGCCGGATTACCAGAAAATTTTAAGCAGGTGACCAGATTGAGGGATCTGTTAGAGATTAACTACAAATACATCTCTGTTCAGGACCAAATGAGAAAAAATTTAGTCGCAAGGCTGAAGAACGGTAGTACTTCATTTCCTGGCATAATTGGGTACGAATCAGATGTTCTTCCATCGTTGATTCGTGCTATACTGGCAGGACACGACGTCCTGTTAATTGGAGAGATTGGTCAAGCGAAAACTCGGATTGCAGAGAGTGTAGCAAGATACCTACTTTCTCCCATCCCGGTTGTTGATAGCTCACTTATGCATGATATTCCTACAAATATCCCGGAGGATCACCTTGTTGCAATGCTCTCAGATGAGGAGATTCTAAGGACGAGTCTAGATTTTGCTATCTCAACTGAGTGTGAAAAGACGATAAGGAATAACAAGCTGGACACCCGTATCAAATGGGTGGAAGGCATCAATCGCTACCGGTATTTTCTAGCTACACCCGATGTCTCAGTTAAGGATTTGGTAGGACAGGTAGATGCAATGAGAATAGCCAAGAAAGGCATTGAAATCTACGACGTTGAATCGTATACTCCGGGCTATCTTCTTCAGGCAAACCACGGTATGATGTGTATAGATGAGCTCCCAGTTCTTGATCCTAGAAAGCAGGTAGCGCTGCTTAGTGTGCTTCAGGAGGGTAAGTTCACAACAGGATCATATCCAGTTACATTTAGACCAGATGTTAGCATTTTCGCAACAGCAAATCCGACTGATTACACCCATTCAGGAAGGATTATTGAGCCCCTTTCAGATCGTCTTCGTAGCCACATTAAAACACACTACCCGCTCAATCTGGACGAGGAAATCATGATCATATTGCAAGAGGCAAGAAGCACAAATTCCTCCAAAGCTTTTGTCCCTGTATTCATTCTAAAAACTCTAGCTTCAGTAGTACAGCAGGCAAGATCTAGAAATGAGATAAATCAGGAGAAAGGAGTCAGTGTTAGAATGGGAGTACATTCGATGGAGTTACTGATCAGCGAATCGGAAAGAAACAGATCGCTCTTCCATCCGGTGATTGGTGTACCAAGGTATTGCGACTTTGGTAGCATCCTTCAAGCAGTAAAATTTGAGCTCTCTGAAATAGATGACAGCTTTGAATCTAGATCGAAGTTGTTAGGGAATCTCATCGATGAAGCGTTAAAAAAAATTTCCTTGGAGTATTTAGATACTATCAATACAAATGAGCTTCAACTCATACGTAAGGATTTTTCCAGCAGCGGAGGCAGATTTAGCGTGTCACAAAAAATGTTAGGCGTAGATCCTTCTTCAACAATTGACTATCAAGGCCAACTTAAGAAGTTCCCACATCTGGAACAGCTAGTGGCCAAAACAACGGATCGAATATTAAATGAACAGAAAGCAGTAGTAGAAAAGCTGAGGAGGTATGATGTGAACAGCAATTTCGTCTCGATCCCTTCGGAGATGGATGGAGAGTTAAAGGCCTCGGTTATCGAACTAGTTTTGGAAGGACTGACATGGACTGAGCCGGCTGTATTAGAAAAGAAGAGCCAGAGTGAATTTGGTTTACAAAAAACAAATGAATGATTCTGAGAACGGGTTCTTTTTTCAACTCCATCGTCTAAGTAGTAGTTCCAGAGAATCCAAAACATCAGAAAATAAGGAAGGTTTATCAAGAGCAAAGATCGATCTCCTGTTGAGTATAGTTGGAAGGGAAGCGTTACGTGAAAAGAGACCTGATCTAAAAGAACTAAATCAAATAATGGAGAGTCTTTTACAGCGTGAAAGTACCAGTGAACAGTCCATAAATGGGCAAGATGCTGATGACAATAGACAAGCACAGGAGATCCTCAATGACCGGAGCATGTCTTTTCCAATTGTTAGAATCCTCATTCAAGAAGGTTATTTGAGAGATGACGAAAAGTGGCTTACGTCTAAAGGATTCTCCAGGATAGGCAATCTGATTTTGGATGATGTTATGAAGGCATTGCGGTTGGGGGAACCAGGTGCCCATAGCACAAAAAGTATAGGATCGGGATCTATCGTATTGGATACAACTCGTAAATTCGAGTACGGAAGCGATATGCGGTTGGTCAATATACCATTATCATTATTGAACTGTGTTCTCCGAACTCAGAGGGACTTTGGCTGGACCGGTATTCCACTTCAGTTGAAAATGGATGACTTGGAGGAGTACGAAACGCTACATGATGTGCGGGCCAGTGTTGTGTATTGCATCGACTTGAGCTCTACAATGAAGTATTCCAGAATGTTTGGAGATCTAAGTAGGATCGAAGCGGCAAAAAAGGCCCTGTGGAGTTTAGTAATGTTTAACAGGAAATACTTTCCTAACGATTCTATTTATGTAGTGGGCTTTGGTTCGCTCGCATCTCAAGTAAGAATTTCAGATATACCATATTTGAAAACATTCGATGCAGGCTCTGATTTTCTACATTATACTAATTATCAAGCAGCCTTCAGGTTAGCAGAGAGAATATTGCTCAGGGAAGGTGGCGCGAATAGACGAATTCTTCTCGTGACTGATGGTCATCCAAGTGCTTGCTTCATGGATGATTTAGAGCAGCAAGAAAAAATCCTGGCTAGCAGACCATATTCACATTTTTATCAGCCCGATGCTTCGAGCTTGAATGATGTGGAGGCCGAATATGATCTGAGACTTGATACTTCTGCTGGAAGTTTAGTTTATCTCTGTTATCGCTATAGGCAGGTCGATAGCTATATCGCTAAGCAGACCATAACTGAGGGAGAGAAATGCCACAAAAAGGGGATAAACATCGACACTCTAATGATTAGTGAGGAAGATTCGCTATTGGGTTTTGTCAACGAGATGGAAAGACGAGTTGAAGGTAGGTCTTATTATGTGAGCCCTGATGCCTTAGAGACAGCCCTTCTTACCGACTTCATAAGGCACAGACACGCCATTTTGCGCGCCTAACTTGATCGTGTTACGATATACCTTTTTAAGTCTACTAAACTGAACCAAAGTGTCATTGAGTCAGTCATCTACATCCGTATATTTGGATTGGAATAATTCGTTGCCCGTTTTGAGAAAGGCCTATGATTTGGGGCTTTTCACCATGATTATTGGGCCGAAAGGGACTGGTAAGACTACGATTGTTCGAACATTTGGTGAAGAGATTAATAGGAAGTTATATCCTGTCAATTTCAGTCTTCGAACACGAGAGTCTCACCTTATCGGAACCAAGAGCCTTGAAAAAGGTGAGGTTGGATTTGTTGATGGAATCCTTGTGGAGTCAATGAAGTTAGGAGGGCTCTTGTACCTTGATGAACTAAATGCTGCCGAGGCAGATGTGCTTCTGCGCCTGGACGAAGCTCTAGATGATAGGAGACAAGTGGTGCTGAAAGAATCTGAGGGCCAAACAATAACCGCATCTCAAGGATGGACTGTTATTGCAACGATCAATCCGTTATCCCATGTAGGAACCAAAGAACTACCACCACAATTACTCAGTAGATTTCCCGTCCGTCTCAGGTTAGAATATCCTCCAGAAGAGGTAGAAGTGGATATAATAAGAAGACATACTTTTATTAACGAATCGGCATTGGTTACCATAAGAATGGGTGTCAAACTGGCTAACAAACTCCGTGAAGCCGCGGCTGTAGAAGAGCTTTACTATAGTCCAAGTATAAGGGAGACCATTGCTTTTTCCAAGCTTATAGAATCGGGAAGCGAGGCAAAGTATGCCGCCCAGTTGGTGTTTGCAAACGTCTATGGCCAGTGGGGAGATGTCGAATACCGTAAGGTGATGGATATGATCACTTCACTTTTTGGGAACTAGATAGGTTTTTGAGTAGTGCTGCAGAATACTTATACTAGATACTGAACGTGGACGAAATTTCTTCTTTGGAAGGTTTGACCGTCAGGGATGACGTTCTCCTAGAAATTGCCACTTTTTTGTCACGTAGATGGTCTGAAAAACCTAAGGCGCTTGTAACGTTTACAGAAGAAGCACATCCGAAGACGAGTCCTGAGAAGGCTCAGATCGCGCTTCCTCACCTACGTGGCTATGCTGGAAATAGATTTCAAAAATACCGTCAGTGGCGTGTATCTTTGTGGTATGAATCAATGAGACTTAGGCATTCAACCAAGGTTCTCAGTTACGACCATGCCTTCGGTTTCGTTCTAAATGCGTTAGAAAAAAAAAGAGTCGAATCGATAGGCCTCGATGAATGGAATGGTATGGTGGGTGAAATAGTATTTGATGAAGGGATTTCCTGGTTAAATCGACCGCTACTTAATTCTTTGTACGGCGTCCAAAAGTTACTGGAAGGGTTTAGCCAGCTATTCCTAACTGGTTACATTAAAGGCGAGCTTTTCTCTTCTGAATATTATAAAGTGTCTCAAGCTGTAGATTTGGCTAAATTAGTGGTGCAAGAGGCTCTTGTCTCTGGCTACCAGACAAGATGGATAGAAGAGCAAGTACCGAGGATAATCAAGATCCTGCAGGTCGACCCATTAGTCTTGGTCCCTTTTTCAACCATACGTTCTCGGTTCGGAATTTCAATGAGTGAATCGGAACTATCTCGGCAGATTGAAAAAATAGTTAGAAAAAAGATGAAAACAGAGAACAACATCGAGGAGAGGATTGATAACATAATTCATGGAACAGATATTCTTCCTGAGTACGAAACTTTAGTACGGGAAAGCAGGAGACATGAGAATGAAGGGTACGAGAATTTGGAGAACATTGGAATCAGCATCCCACATCGGTTAGATGTTAATGAGAGTCAGATTTACGACAGTGACCTTATCCATAAGACAAAGGCAAAATTTAAAGAATGGCGAACAGGCTGGATCGAAAGACATGATCGATCAGGAGACGAATTCGATTCAGAAGCATTTCTAGAATTTATGCCGACACCATTCATTGTGGATCTGAAGCTCGCAATAAAGACGAGGGTCATGATACTCTTGGATCACTCGAGTAGCATTCAGGACGTAGAGCTGAAGTACAAACAAGTCACTAATGCTCTATGTGAAGCACTTTCATTTCTGGGGGTAAGATTCGCCGTATACGCGTTTAGCACCGATGCTAGACAAGTGAAATGTTGGCTGATAAAGCCGCCAAATTATCGGTGGTCATCAATATGTACAAAAAGGTTGGCGCAGATAAGGGCAAGTGGGGGGACGCCCCTGGCAGAGATCTATGGTTTGCTCGAACCAGCTGTGAGATCTTTCAAACCAGAAATCTTTTTCACCTTAACCGATGGCGAACCTTCAGATACCGATGCGGTTCGGCATATGGTACTTTCTTTTCGGAAAATTGGCACTCATATGGTCGCCCTCGGATTGGGCAGAAATCTGGATGATGCTATCGCGATCGGTCAAAATTTAAGGTATTTGGACTATGAAAGAAGTCTAGCTGTGGGCAAATTAGATGACATTCCAAAAAAAGTCATAGGCTTATTGAAAAACTGAGCCATTGGTCGACAAAAAGCATTGAGATGTTTTGTTATTCTTGAACCAAGATAATCATTTTGTTAACCTTAGGGTCTCGTCCCTAACCTTTTGCCAGTCAGAAAGAAATGCTTCCAACCCCTTATCCGTTAGCGGATGCTTTATCATCTTTCCGAGAATATCGGGCGGAAGTGTAACGACGTCTGCTCCAATTTCCGCAGCTTGGACGACGTGGTCAGGATGACGAATGCTTGCTACTAAAACTTGGGTCTTGAGTTGGTAATTTCTAAAGATGGTTGTTATGCTTTTCACAAGTTCCATCCCGTTATGTCCTATATCATCAAGTCTGCCAATAAATGGACTCACATATGTAGCTCCTGCCTTAGCTGCTAAGAGCGCCTGGTTAGCTGAGAACACTAAAGTGACATTAGTAGAGATTCCTTGGCCAGATAGTGTCCTCAAGGCTTTCAAACCTTCATTAATCATGGGAATTTTTACCACAACGTTCTGTCCGTACGTTCTCAGAAAATGAGCTTCTTGGATCATCTGTTCTGACTCTTTACCTATAACTTCTAGACTCACAGGGCCTTTCACCATTTCAACGATCGTCTTCATTATATTTTCCGGTGAGTCCCGTTCCTTTGATAATAGCGTGGGATTAGTTGTAACTCCATCCAACACACCCAGATCGTTGTACTGTCGAATAGATTCCACATTTGCAGTGTCTAAAAAAATCTTCAGTTGCTTTTCACTTCCTCTTCTTTACTGTTTCAGCAACTTTTCTTGCCACCTTTGAGGGACTCAATCCATAAACATCTAGAAGCAATTCTATCTCTTCATCTCTTGCAGATTCACCAAAAACGTCCGAGACGCCTACACGTTCTACAGGAACAGGATATCGAGAGGAAACAGATTCAGCTACTGCTCCTCCGAGACCTCCAAAAATGTTATGTTCTTCTATGGAGACCAATAGTCCTGTATCCTTGGCCGCTATCTCGAGCAACTCATCATCAATGGGTTTTACAGTAAACATGTCAATAACACGACAGTTAATTGAATGCTCCTCTCTTAAAATTTCTGCTGCTTTTAATGAAACAGAAACCATTAGACCACAGCTCACTAAGGTTGCGTCATCACCTTCACGAAGCAGGTTTCCCTTACCTAAGACGAATTCAGCTGTGCTTTCGTCATACAAGACCTCGCTAGGCGGACGAGCAAGCCTTACATAGACCGGTCCTCTCGTAAGAACCGCAGTACCGACAATCTTCTTGACTGAAATAGCATCGGATGGTACGACAACTTTCATGTTCGGAATTGCCCTCATGGTAGCAAGATCCTCTATTTGTTGATGAGATGCACCGTCAGGACCAACTGTCAATCCGGCATGGGACACGACGAGCTTTACATCTAGATTCGGAAAGCAGATTGCATTGCGAATTTGGTCGAGGCATCTACCCGGAAGAAACGCTGCGTATGTGCTCGCAAAAGCGATCTTCCCAGCCATGGCAAGACCAGCAGCAACAGAGACTAGGTTCGCCTCAGCGATACCTACGTTGAAAAATCTTTCAGGAAACCTATTTCCGAAGTTCTTGGTCTTGAGGGAGTCAGTAGTATCCGCGCCAACACAAACGATCTGCGGATATCTTAGCCCAGCTTCAACGAGACTCTCACCATATGCACTTCGCATGTCAAGAGTAGACTTACCTTTACTTAAGAGCATGAATTTCCTCCTCTATTTGCAGCTCGTTTGCGAACGGAATCAATATATGTTTACGTGTTTTAAGCCAGTCATTCCTGATGCCTATGCTAGTTGAAAGGTTAAGTAGTTTCTTCTCCAAGACTACGTTGGCTGTATGTTTCAACTGTAGTATAGCGCCTTGAATGTCAGGGGTTCCATAGACTGCGTTGCCCGTGACAAGAATTCTGGCACCTGCATCGTATACAAGGGGAAGCGTTACAGAGTCTATTCCACCATCTGCCTCAACATAACCTCTGTATCCATTCCTTCTAAGTTCTTTCACTGCACTTATCATTTTTGGAAGAACAGCCGGAATAAATTTCTGCCCTGGGAATCCAGGATTCACAGATAAGATATTCACCACATCTATCGTATCTAGGTAGTCCCAAATCCAATCTGGTAATGCTGAATCTGGATTAATCGCAATGCCCGGACTTATTCCATTTGAAATAAGCTTGCTATTAATCTCTGAAAATTCGTCCTGTCTGCAGGCCTCAGCATGCACGGTAATCACATCACATCGAGCTTCTATGTATTCGTCGATCACGGCTGATGGGTTTTCTATCATTAGATGGGTGTCAAATGGCATCGAGGTGATTCTTCTTAATTTATGTATGGTATCGGCGAGAAAAGTATGGTTAGGAACGAATCTTCCATCCATTACATCTAGGTGGATTATGTCAGCTCCTCCCCTTTCGGCCATTCTTATTTTCTCTTCATAATTTTCCTTTTCGCCAGCAATGATGGAAGGAGCGATTAGAAAATCGCAATCAAGCTCTTCAAGTAGTATGGGTGTCTGCTTCCTAGGTGGAGCCTTTCCATGCCACTGTGGATTATTGGTCATGTGCTTTATGCCAAAACCTTTGATAGTGTTAGCTATTATGATCGTAGGTTTATCCTTCACATCCAGCGACTTGTTAATTGCGTCTATTAGTTGCTCAACTCTATGACCATCTATTTCAATTACGTTCCAATTGAAGGCAAGCCACTTGTCACGAACAGGATCAAGTGGCATAATGTCTTCCGTAAACCCATCTTGCTGAATTCGGTTGCGGTCAAGTATCGCAGTCAAATTATCGAGTTTAAATTTGGAGGCTGCCATTGCTGCTTCCCACACTTGACCTTCATTTGATTCCCCATCGCCTATGAGGGTAAATATGTGATTAGAGTTCCCGTCCAACCGACTTGCAAGTGCAATACCCACAGATACTGATAGTCCAATCCCTTCAGAACCTCCAGAATACTCGATCCCAGGTACACTCCATTTGCGTTGCTCCTCAGAATAACGTACTGGATGACCTTGTAGTCGCGACCCAAATTCCCGTAGTGATTTAATCTCTTCGATTGGAAAATACCCGGACACAGCCAGCGTAGCGTAAAATCCGGGGGCAGAGTGTCCTTTAGAATTTATGAAGTAGTCTCTTCCTTTCCAGAATGGATTAAGGTGATTATGTACCAATTTCCTGAAATAAAGCGCACCCATTATTTCGGCTGCCGAAAATGAAGCTCCAGGATGACCAGATCCCGCCTCAGCAATACCTTCTATAGCGAGCATTCTAACGGCTCTGATCTTCGTCTTGAGGTCTAGATACCTCATTTTCAAAGTCATTTTAGATAAGCCACCTAGAACAACTCGCCAAATCCTGTTCTGTAAGATTCCGAAGCGATCGAAAATAAAAAGATTGGGTTTCTCGTCGCTGAAATTCACTTAGATACTTCCAACTAGTTTTCCTGCTGACCACTTTGGTAGTAAAGCTGGTAGTCGTACAGTAAATTTTGTCCTATTCTTGCTCTGTAAGGCTTACAGCTCCTCCTTCCTTCCGTTTTCAGGCTTGCTTAGGTGAAACCGCAGCTTATAAAGGGCTTTATAGACATCTTTGTGAGCACTTCATGGTCAAACTTGTCGCCGAGCAGATTCCTGCTACTATCAAACAAACACCGCTATTGATTTTAGGCGTATTTGAGGACGATGCGGAAGACATATTTACTGAATTGGATAGGAGTAGCCCAACTATTGTAGAAATTGTGAAACAGGTGGTCAGAGAGAGGGAGCACAGCGGATCATTTGGAACAAGCTGTATCATCCACAGTTTCACGGGTCATGCACATCGAATTATGCTTCTGGGCCTAGGACCGAAGAAGAGTCTGGACAAAGAGAAGGTTCGAGATCTTGCTGGAAAGGTCGCAACAAAGGCAATGGAGATAAATGTGCGCGAATATTGCATCAAACCTTTTATGCAATTGACCAAAGACTTCGCCGAAGCCATTTGTGAGGGCACATGCTTATCGCTATACAAGTTCGATCAATATCAGTCAAAAAGAGTTAATGAAAAATCACTTGGAGCTTCACCGCTGGAAGTCAGCTTACTTGTTGAGGGCGATCGACAAGAATGGCAGAACGTATTGGATACAACAAAAGCGATTATTGATGCAGTTAATTTTGGAAGAGATCTTGCAAACCTTCCACCAAATGAATGTTCACCGGAATATTTAGCTCGTGTAGCATTAGAACTTTCATCCAAACATGAACGAATTGCAACTCGCGTAATAGAACGCTACGAGATGGAATCTCTTGGTCTTAATGGAATTGTCGCTGTCGGCATGGGGAGTAACAAGCCTCCAAAGCTTGTTGTTGTCGAATATCAGGGTAACGAGGATAGCAGCAAAACTGTATCATATCTCTTTGTAGGAAAGGCTGTTACCTTCGATACAGGAGGCATATCCATTAAGCCATCGGATCGAATGGAAGAAATGAAATTTGACAAATCAGGTGGATGCGATGTCATTGCAGTAATGAGTGGTCTCGCGAACCTTGGAGTAAAAGCTAACGTCATAGGGATAATACCATGCGTTGAAAATATGCCATCAAGTTCAGCATTTAGACCAGGAGACATAGTAAGAATGTACAATGGTGAGACTGTCGAGGTCATCAATACTGATGCTGAAGGACGCCTTATTCTTGCGGATAGTATCGCTTATGGAATAGCAAACTACCACCCCAAGTCTATCATAGATTTGGCGACCTTGACTGGGGCGTGTATTATAGCGCTCGGCTCCAACATTGCTGGAGCGCTCACCAATAATCCTGAGCTGCTCAATAAGCTTAGGAAAGCCAGTGAAAAAACGGACGAAAAATTCTGGGAACTACCCCTTTATCCTCAATTTAGTGAGCAAATTAAGAGCAAGTTTGCTGATATAAAAAACATTGGAGGCCGTCCCGGAGGTACCATTACAGCTGCCACTTTCCTGTCCAACTTTGTAAATGAAACTCCTTGGATACATCTTGATATAGCAGGAACAGCATGGACACAAGAAGGAACTTGGGATAGAAGTTACAACCCGAAGGGAGCAACTGGGTTTGGCATTCGTTCGCTTCTTCGGATGCTCCTAGACGAATTCGGGCCAAGGCCATAGATTGCCATTTGGTCTCTGAATACGACCTGAAAGCAGACAGGCTGGCTGGCTGGCTAAGCCAAGTAAGTTCCCTTCAAGATATATGTGTGTCCAGAGATCACACCGTTTATCAATGCCGGTTTTCCAGATAGATTCCCTCATTGATGGCCTATTGAGCATTGGAGTAAATTGCAGAAGAGGAATGCTGGAATATGACGTTGAGAAAGAATTACAGCCATATTATGAACGCTGGCTCTGTAACAGGGATGGATTTGTTAAGATTGATGGTTCCTGCATAGATTACATAGGGATAGAGGAAGTAATGAGGATGGGGCCTTTCTTCGACATTTTTTGTCTTGTAAAGAACCTCAGCATTGCTAATTCTGATCGAAATGCTCACGAGCTCGTCTCATGTTATCCTCAGTTTATTTTTAGGAACGGAAAGATAATTTCTCTGGGTTGGACCGGAGGATTGCTGTCTCACTATCTAGCCAAAGATGGAACTTTATTCAGATCTATCGAAAAGATACCTGCTGGGGAAGAATTTGCAAAGTTGTTCGTTCGAGCTGCTGATTTTTGCTGCATAATTCAGACTCAAGTCTGGGAGCCATTAGGTCTTGTATCAATTTACCCACTGATAGCTCAGATCGGATGTAATATCAAGAATCTTTTAAAATTAGTCCATCTAGGCGAGAGGACCGAAACCTAAGACGCCAGCACTGCTGTTTCCCAACCGCTCACGCAGGTCAGTATTCAGCAGCGACGACAGGTTTGACTTCCGGGTTCGGAATGGGTCCGGGTCGCTCCCTATCGCTATGGCCGGCTGCGAATTAAACATAGGGAAGGGTAAATTTAATGTTCCCATTGCTCGGATAATTTGTTCCCTTATCCTTTCTTTCAGGTCAGAAGGCATATAATACATTAAGTAGAAGCAGAAAGGCAACAAAAGTTGGGCGATCAAACACAGAATACTCACAGAATTGCAGTCTTGGATCAAGAACTCTGTCAACCTAGAAAATGTGGACTAGAGTGTATAGTATACTGTCCTGTAAACAAAACAGGTGGTGAATGTATAATTCAGAGGCCATCAGACGGTAAAGCGCTTATATCAGAAGATCTCTGTACCGGTTGCGGTATATGCATAAAAAAGTGCCCTTTTGATGCTATTGTGATCGTAAATCTGGCAAGGGAGTTAGGTCAGGAAAAGATACATCAGTATGGGGTGAACTCATTTAGACTCTATAGGATCCCTCTTTTGAAGAAGGGCACAGTGGTGGGTTTGTTAGGTCGAAACGGAATGGGGAAATCTACGATTGTGAACATATTGTCGGGCAATCTTAAACCTAATTTTGGCAAGTATGAATCGGAACCTAGTTGGAGCGAAGTGATTGAAAACTTTCAGGGAACGGAAATGAAGATTCATTTTGAAAAGATCGCCTCTGACGAAATTAGGTCCTCTATAAAACCTCAGCTGGTGTACTTAATACCAAAGGCGTTTAAGGGGAAAGTTCGTGACCTCATCGAAAAATATGATGAACGTAATGTCGCTGAAGGTTTAATTTCTAGGCTTGGTTTGGACAGCGCAATAAATAGAAATGTTGACGAACTGAGTGGTGGTGAATTACAGCGACTCGCAGTGCTGATTGCAGTTTCCAAAGACGCAGATTATTACTTTTTCGACGAACCTTCCTCATATAATGATGTTTATCAAAGGTTGAGCGTTTCCAGAGTAATACAAGAGTTGGCAGGTGAAGGCAAGAGTGTGATGGTGGTGGAGCACGATCTCACACTTCTGGATTACTTGTCAGATAATATTCATATCCTATACGGGGAGCCTGGGGCATATGGAATAACTTCGTCCCTTAGAAGCACGAAGATGGGCATAAATAACTTTCTTGATGGATTTCTCCCCAACGAAAACGTTAGGTTTAGGGAGAAGTCCTACAGGTTCGACAAGACTGGCTCTGTTCAGGATTTGCTCCTAGATGTGCCAGTAACTAGCTATTCTGATCTGGGTAAATCATTTAATTCGTCTTTCAATATGACAGTTGAAAGCGGCTCGCTAAGGAAAGGCGAAATAATCGGTTTGGTGGGAGCAAACGCCTTAGGGAAGACAACATTTATGAAAATGATATCAGGTATGGAGAACCCCAATTCAGGATCTATAAGTATCGATGTAAAGATCTCGTACAAACCTCAATATTTGACCCAAGAGTATGATGGGGACGTAAGATCAGTTCTTACAGCATCGTACGGTAATGAGATTGAGGGATCACCTTTGGAAGAGCAAATAGTATTGCCGTTAGGAATTAAGAAACTTTATGAAAAGAGTGTCCGCCACCTTAGCGGAGGTGAACTTCAAAAAATTGCGGTGGCAGCCTCTCTGATGAGACCAGCAGATATTTATGCTCTTGATGAACCTTCTGCATTCTTGGATGTTGAAGACAGGATCGCTTTGGCTAAATTTTTGCAGAGATTTGTTAGAGCATATGGAAAGTCGGCCATGGTTATCGACCACGATGTGCAGCTTATAGACTTGGTTTCAGACAGTTTGATCATATTTCGGGGGGTACCTGGTGTAAGTGGGCATGCGACTAAGCCCCTAGCTAAGGAACTAGGCATGAACGAATTTTTAAAATCACTTAGCATTACCTACAGACGAGACCAGGAAACTGGACGCCCAAGGGTAAATAAGGCAGATAGTAGATTGGATCGAAACCAAAAAGAGAGTGGTAATTACTATTATATAGAATAGCCACTGACGATGTTACTCACAACTGGAAAACCCCAATGTCCACTTTCCTAAAACGAGTAATGAAAGATATTCTTAATGAATCTGAAGTTTATAGCCTCACTTCCTCTTTTGACACGATAGGAGGGATTGTAATCATGCGAATCCCTGATACATTGATTGATAAAAAACATGTCATAGGAAACACGATCTTGAACAATATAAAATCCGTAAGATCGGTCTATATGCAGACCTCTCCGGTAGCCGGTGATCATAGAACCAGGAAACTGGAGTTAATTGCAGGAGATGATAATCCGATAACCTTTTACAAGGAATATGGTTGTCGTTTTAAAGTCGATGTAAGACAGACCTATTTTTCACCCAGACTTTCCACAGAGAGATTTAGGATCGCAAAGCTTGCTTCTGAAAATGAGGTAATCACAAACATGTTCGCCGGCGTGGGTACTTTCTCAATAATCATTTGTAGGTATCAAGATGTAAAAAGGATTTACAATGTGGATATTAACCGAGTTGCTCATGAACTCTCGGTATTTAATTCCAAATTGAATAAGATGGAAGAAAAGATTGAATGTCTATGCGGAGATGCAAAAGAGATAGTAAACCGAGACATCGTTGGAAGATCTCACAGAGTGTTGATGCCCCTTCCTGAAATGGCTAGGTCGTTCGTTGTTGACGCGGTGAATTGTTTGAAAGAAGAACGTGGTACCATTCATTATTTTCAACATGTGAGAGCTCATTCCAAGAAATCGGCATTGGAGACTGGCAGAGCTGAGACTGAAGACGCCTTCAGTGAATACTCACATGAAATAACTTTCCTACATGTGGTAAGGGAAGTGGGGCCGTGCCTTTACCAGATAGTTTCGGACGTATCGATCAATAAGAGGACTTGAGGAATGTATCAGCTGTCTGCTTTTCCTTCTGTGCCTTGCAGCGGAACCGCCGTTGCCATTGTGTACCCCATCCATGCTATGACTCCCACTATCGCTGCGACAAAACAGAGTAGCGTCAGCTTGAGCAGCAAAATATCGTAATTTGATAAAAGCAAAAGGTACGTATAAAAAATGAACCCTATCAAAGAGACTAGCAAGATAAGTATTCCCAGTCGATGTGAAGTGGACAACTTTATCATACCTAAGACGTCGTTCACAAGGTGCTTAATTTATGTTTCATCAGATTCAGCCCAATTCCAGTGCCATGAGGAAGGCATCTTCCCCGTCACGGTAATAAGCTCTTAATCTAGATTTTTTAAAGAAACCTAATCTTTCATACATACCTATGGCACTGACATTGCTAACACGCACTTCAAGGTATATCTCGTCACCTCTACGGCATATCACACCATTGATACCTTCTAGCATTAATGCCTTACCTATACCCTTTCCTCTGTGTTCTTCAAGTACTCCAACGGACACAACGTGTCCTTTCTTCACAAATCCGAGCTTCTTAAAGTTTGAAAAGCCAAACTCGATCTTGCACATTATATATCCAACTACATGTCTATTTAGCTCTGCAACAACGAATGATTCTGGGAGTTCCTTCAAAATAGACTCAAAAAAATAATCTGAGTAGTGCTCAGGCAAGGTAGCTAGGTTTACACCAATAACCTCGCTGAGGTCTTCTATTTGACAACGGCGAATAATATAGTCTCCCACTTGCCGCAGAGCTGATTGCAATTCGTTAATCTAATCGCTGCACAAATTATTTAACCTTATCAGAGCAATATCGAAATATGATGAGATGCATGCCATTAATCCCATGAGCAAACCATAGAGGGTTTAGTGAAGTAAATCCAGGAAGACAAGGAAACCCAACATTCTTCGTCATCTTGACTTGACGAATGAACCCTCTCTCTCTAGATGCATAATATTACTCATGATAATCGATACGATCAATCCGAACAGGAAGCCACCTATAACATCGGTTGTATAATGCTGTATTAATAAAATTCTAGTTAAAGCAACGAGCAGAGGGAAGCCCCAGATCAACCAGCCAGCTATTCTAGACCTCTTGTTCAATGAATAGCCTACTATGAAGGCAAATGCGGTCGAAATCGCAACGTGGTTTGACGGATAGGAATATTCTCTAGACAGAGGCGAAAGAGTGTCCTCTTCTATAACAAATCCAGAGTCATTTGATAATAGGAAAGGAGATGGATAATCAGGGTTGTTTCTAGCGACGATGGGTTTGATGTAGGTCAGAAGTACAACAGTCAACAGAATTGTAATTAGCAGAATTAGTCCCTGTCTTCTGGTTCTCCTAATGATACTAAGCACAATTGATATCACGACTAGGGTCACCACATCTCCCAGGGAGGTAATACCTATTGTGAGCATGGATATCGAATTTGAACTTCCTGGAATGCTTGATACGTAAAGAGTGACTACCAGATCCATATCTGCCGCAAGCTGCGTGGCCACTATTGCAGTTAGAGTAACGAAAAGTACTACTATGATACCGAATTGGGGAGATCTAAGTTTTGGCAGCCACGTTGGCCACAGGCGCGCTAAATGCAAAACGTAGCACCGATGGTGATGCAGACCAATCTATTTTTTTCTCCTAAATACAGTAGTAACACAGTACATTTAGGTATATGGCCATGGACGACACTGAGACTCGGAGAATCTCAGATAAGGGAAGAGATAGAATTCCAGAGAACAGGATAATCCCTCGATGCTTACGTTAGTTTTATATCTTGTTGGAGGGTAGTGCCTCGACTATCTTTATTGGTGGAACATGTCGGTGGCTCAGCATCTAATAGAGCTTTGATCCTTCACGAATCTCTTGTGCTGATTTAGGGTCTTTTGAGGCATAATATTCTACCATACCCATCTTGAGCACCTTCAGAGAAAGCAGCGCACACTTTATTCTTGCTGGCCCGAGGTTCACCAGTCCAATGTTTTCGAGAATATCATCCTTACCTAATTCTTTAACAGATGTTAGGGGCTTGTTCATCACCATTTCGGTGAGCATCGATGCACTAGCTTGGCTGATTGCACAGCCTCTTCCCTCAAATTTTATGTCTTTGACCACATTATCCTCCACCTTTAAGTGAATGTCAATTTCATCTCCGCACAGAGGATTGCTATCGTGGAAGCTCACATCGGCATCGGAAATCCTTCCCTTATTTCTAGGATTTCTATAATGATCAAGTATTATCTCTCTGTAAATATCTTCACTCATAGTCCGAACAATCTCAGTGCACTCTGTAAAGCATCAATCAATATATTAACTTCGTCTTTTGAATTGTAAATATAGAAGCTAACCCTAGAGGTCGCGGAAACATCTAACCTTTCCATAAGTACCTGAGCACAATGATGCCCTGACCTCATCGCAATACCAAAGTCGTTTAATATAGTAGCTAAGTCATGAGGATGAATGTCACCCAAATTGAAAGATATAACCGCACCTCTTTCATTCATATCCTGTAGCCCGTATATTGTGATGCCTTTGATTTCCTTCATTCTCTCCAAAGCGTATTCAGTAATTTGGATCTCGTGTTCCCGAATTCTTTCAAATCCTAGCTCATTTAGATAGTCTATCGCCGCACCAAAGCCTATTACATCGGCAATATTAGGCGTCCCCGCCTCAAATTTGTAAGGCAGATCATTAAATGAAGTTTTCTGCTTGTGAACTTCCTTGATCATGTCTCCACCCCCAATGAAAGGTGGCATTTCCTCCAGAATTTCCCTTTTCCCAAAGAGAATTCCGACTCCTGTTGGACCTAACATTTTGTGGGCAGAAAACGCCATAAAATCACAATCGAGGTCTTGAACATCTACTTTCATGTGAGGTACCGATTGTGCTGCATCGATCATCACTGGTACGTTCTCTTCATGCGCAAGTTTTGTCATTCCCTTCACAGGCAAAATTGTACCCAGGACGTTGGACATTTGGGAAATCGAAATCAATTTCAAACTTGAGTCATGAACTTTGTGCGCAAGGTCATTCATGTCAATTTGCCCTTCATCTGTAATACCCAAATAATCCAGTGAAGCCCCAACCTCTCCAGTTACTAACTGCCAGGGCACTATGTTGCTGTGATGTTCAATTTCAGTTATCAACACCTTATTCCTTTTTCTAAGATGCTGGCGAGCCCAACTATTTGCTACTAAGTTTATGGACTCCGTTGCATTTCTTGTAAAGATTATTTCGTCAGCAGATCTTGCATTAATTAACTTGGCGACCTTCTGACGAACCTCTTCATACGCAAATGTTGCCTCCTCAGCCAACTGATGTACTGCTCTATGGATATTTGAGTTGTAATTCAAGTAGTAATTGGAAATAGAATCAATCACAGTTCTGGGTTTTTGTGTCGTAGCGGCATTATCGAGATAGATTAGTTTATTGCCTCCCTTAATCCTTCTCTGTAGAATCGGGAAATCACGTCGTATACTCTCAACATCTAACGCCGAACTCTGCAACATATTATTTCTCCTTCAGAGATGGTCCTCAGCTAAGCAATATCTCCTGCGTCATATTTAAATGAGAGCACCGATATCCTGTAGCGCATGCCCATATCCGATCCGTGAATTTAGTTAAGCAGGTTTCTAGAGTCTGCCCGATCGGCAGGTTTAAATTGAATGTCCTGAATGTCAGAGGTCGGCATGACAGTTGTCCTCTGGAGGGAACCCTGGCTCAAACCTCTGACAGATATGGAAACCGGTGCTGAAGTTTGTGCCGTCTGTAGAGTAAGCTTTGAGGCCATGGATTTTGTAACATCGTGCGAATTCTGTTCTATTGGGGTGGTCCATGAGGTTTGTGCACGCGAACATATTTTAAATGAACATAGACCATTGTTGGATCGCAAGATTCTATGGCACAAGGATCGACGACTCCATGATTATCAGTAACTCAAGCCAAATTAGGTGTTAGGATCCTCTAGGTCGGAATCATTGTACAACCAGCATTTCACATACCCTGTTTTAGTTTTGAACCGGGGAGGATCCTGTAAACATACGTCCATTGCATGAGGGCATCTTTCGTAAAATCTGCATCCCTTCAATTCTGAGGACAAGTCGGGGGGATTCCCGCCGATAGAGGCTATCTTGCCATCACTTCCGTGTATCCTGGGTATTGCTTTAATCAAAGCCTGAGTATACGGATGCCTCGGACTAAAGAGTAGTTCAGAGGATGAGGACAATTCTACAATCTGCCCAGCATACATAATCCCTATCTTGTCCGCAATCTCAGAAATTAAAGAAATGTCGTGGGTTATCATTACAATGTTCATATTTCTTTCAGCCTTGAGTTTCTTGAGGAGATTCATTATTTGAGCCTGCACGAGAACGTCTAACGCGGTAGTTGGTTCGTCAGCGATGAGAATGATCGGCCGCAGTAGTAGAGCCATCGCTATAACAACCCGTTGTTTCATCCCGCCACTTAACTCGTGAGGGTATCTGTTGGCCACTGATTTGTCGAGACCAACATCTATCAGGCTCTGATAGATGGATTTTTCATAATCCTCTTCCTTAAGCTTGTGTTCCCGCATTATTTCGCGCAACTGTTCAGAGATCCTGTAGACAGGGTCCAAGCTATTCATGGCGCCCTGGAAAACTACTGCAATTTTTTTCCATCTCATTTCATGATTGAAATAAGTCTCAGATAATTCAAGCACATTCTTCCCATCAACAAATATTTTTCCTGTTACAATTTTGCCAGGGGGATTTACGGAACGTATAATCGCGGCCCCTAAAGTACTCTTCCCCGAGGCTGACTCGCCAACAATACCGATGGACTCATTGCCTCTTATTTCAAATGAAACGCCATCAACAGCTCTAACTTTTCCATGACTGGTGAAATAGTAAACGCGAAGGTCCTCTACTTTTAATCTGGAACCTATAAGACGCAAGTGCCTATCTGATTTGGGTGAGCCTTCTGACAACCGATACATACGAGGGCTAGGTGCCATATGAACCGTACAGCTTCTTCATTACTCTACACACACACAACTCGGGTCGTACCTTCTTCCTAATTTGCCTAGTTTAGGTGTACGCATATGGAAGACCAGCAGCAAAGTAAGGTCAAATCAACAAGTGCACGGACTTTCGTTTTCGGTTCATCGGGATCAAGCTTGCCAACAGGTTATATAACAGGAATGATAATTAACCAAAGTTTCTGTTGAAAACTCCTATTTGCTTGTTTGACGCGAAGACCGGCATCCTATGTTCTAAATGTGATGCGAAGCTAACCTCAGGTCAGCTCAATCAAGCAGCCGTGTACTCCTCTATCAAATTAGCAAAATTGGCAGAAAAGGATCAAGATGTCAGCAAATTTACATTAGTTAGTTCTTACAAGGTGGATGATGACTATGTTCTCTTCCTAAGAACTCCCGATATTATTACTATAAGGAGTAACCCTTCGATCGCAAAAAAGTTAACTGGAGAATTCAATACTAATGTTTGGTTTGTAGAAGCAGAAGGGACAGATAGGAGATTTATGGAGAATCTCTTTTATCCTCGCCGAATCTTGAATATGAATTTGATCTGGTTGCCTGACGGTAACAAACTGACAAGGGTAGTCGTAAGTCGAGATTCAGAGAATGAACCACTTAATGTTGAAAAAATTAGGAAAGTTGCCAAGGAAGTCAAGAAGATCGACCTCATAGTAGAATTTGAGAGTCAGTCGAATTAGATCGATAAGGGAATAACGAATGTCAGAGAAGCTAAACATGTCCAGGTCTCACTTTGCTGACTGCATCACAAACGATCTCGTGCACAAAGCAATCAGTATAGCGGGTTGGATCGAGGATATCCGAGATATCGGGAAACTGTGTTTTGTATCAGTAAGGGACTTTACAGGCATTATGCAAATCATCGCATCCGGGGAACTGTTAGATCAGATAAGGGCGATTCCAAGACAGAGCTGCGTACTTGTAGAGGGAACGGTTCAGGAAAGCAAAGCAAAGAATATTGACTATGAGATTAAAGCAAACAAGATTTACTTGTTATCGAAAGCTAATCATCCCCTTCCAATCGATCCGACGGGACGCGTCGAATCCTCGATCGATAAACGAATTGATTCTAGAGCCCTGGACTTAAGAGACCCCAAGGTTTCAGCAATTTTTAGACTCCGCGCTTCTGCGTTGCAGATGATACGAGATTTTCTTAGGGGGAAAAGATTTACTGAGGTTACTACTCCCAAGATAATTGGAACATCTACCGAAGGTGGGGCTAACTTATTTCGATGTGATTATTTTGGTAGAAATGCGTATCTCGCCCAAAGTCCGCAGCTCTATAAAGAGCAGCTGACGCTTGGTTTGGAGCGTGTGTTTGAAATAGGACCATATTTTAGGGCAGAAAAATCTCATACTGTGAGGCATCTGGCCGAGTTCACGAGCGTAGACGTTGAAGCAGCGTTTCTTGATTACACCGACGTCATGGGGATTGTAGCCAATCTAGTAAGGAAAGTGGTTTGTCATTTGGCAGAACATTGCAGTGCCGATCTGAAGATAACTTGGGAGGGGATCACGGAGGCGCATAGTGGTTTAGATCTTGGAATGTTGGAAGAGACGATACTTTGCACTTCCAATAATACCGGATTAGGTTCTTCAGATTTGAAAATTGAGAGTATAACATATGAAAAGGCTGTTGATGAATTGAAGGACCAGGGAGAACCTTTGTCCTTTGGTGACGATCTTTCAGATACGGCGTTGCGGAAACTAGGCGGTTTCCACAAAGGATTTTATTTCATCACGGACTGGCCTATGGTCCTGAAACCTTTCTATATCCACGAAAAGGAAAATCACGATGAGCTATCTTGTTCCTTCGATCTGCAATATGGTTATCTAGAACTTGTTTCCGGGGGCAGAAGACAGCATGACCCAGATAAATTGAAGAATAGGATTATGGAACAGGGTCTAGACCCTGCAGGGTTTGAAGATCACCTGAAAGCGTTCCAGTGGGGTATGCCGCCCCATTCGGGGTGGGGATTGGGCTTCGATAGGCTTATGATGGTCTTGACGAAATCCCAGAATGTTCGTGAAGTAGTCTTGTATCCCAGAGATGCAGAAAGACTTAGACCTTAAGAGAGCTTATTCTATGGCTGGCTTCACGATTCAAGATTGACCTGAACTATCGCACCATCAATAATAAAGGCGGCAAAGCGGTTAGACAGGGTTGAATAGATTAGCCAGACCACAGGGTTAAGTTCCATATATCTTCTATCTGTTAAGGATGGGTACGCCTCTGAGGCGTGTGAGTGGAATATGCCAACCACTTCCCGGTTACGAGAGCCTATTTCTCGGTAGGCTCTAATCAAATCGCTCGGGTCTATTCTAAAGGAATGGATCGATTCATCGGCATTTCGCATACGAAGAACCGCAAGGACGTTGGCCTGTTCGTGATCCAATTTATCATTGATGGTTGTCATGGTCCCTTCTAACAGAGCACATGCCTCCTTAGGATAGCACTCTTTGGCGATTCTCTCAAGCTGATAAAGATGTTGTCGAGAAATTGAGATCGCAATTATCATAATGTAAGCGACGTAAGGATATTGCCAATGTTCAAGGTGGTTGATCTATCAGGTTAGAGATATGCCACTGGCTAGCGTGGATAGCAGCTGCGAATCAGGATTCTTGAACGCTACACTTGTAGTAAGAGAGGAGTTCGAATTAGATTGGTTACCATTGATGGTACCGCTATTCTCATCAAAGACGAAGCTGCCCTTCATAAATGGATGCAAAGTGCAGAAATAATCATACCTATCCTCACTTAGATCTGAGGTCTGAAGAAGAAATGTGTCTCCCACCATAATTAATGAAGAATCAAAAGTCTGACCATCGTCACTAGAACTAGTCACTGTGTGAGGTGTATTGTCATTATTTGTCCATTCAATTGAGTCACCTCTTGATAAGTTAAGAATAGCAGGGTCAAAAGCGGGATTTCCCTCTGCTGAGGCGCCGGGGGGAATACTTACGCCTACGACAGCTCCAGAGCTTGAAGCCGTGGCATTACTGGTATTGTTAGAGGCCACAGACTCTGCAACTGGCTCATTCCCATTGGTTGATGTTTCATTTCCTCCTCCCTCCTGACCCTGTACTGCATCTTCCTGAGATGGTACCTTCGGAGAAACAAGTCCGAAAACGTAAAAAGTTCCACCGCCTACAAGAGCTGCCGAGATAAATATCACAGTAATGGCCTTCACATAGGGGCTCTCTTTGTACGAGGCTACTATTATCACGGTCGCAGGAATTGCTATCACCATCATCAATCCGATATAGGCAAATATGCTGGGCACGGAAGTGCTTACAGTAACGGCTGCTGCAATACCAAAGGTGACCAGAAATCCTAATGTGATGAATGTTGCTGATTTGGCCTTGGGACTTCTCGGAAATCCATCCTTAAAAATTCCTGCGGAAAGGAATATGAGGCCAATAAAGAGTGTTAACAAAGACACGGCATGCATTCCATCGATAAACGTCTTCGCTATGCCTGCAAGGGAAATTCCTACTCCTACTATTCCAATCGAAGTAAGACCAATTCCTGGTGTAAGTAGGTCCCAATCGCTCATGTCGTTATGTTGTTGGGAGCAGATCCAGATAATTAATCTTTACTCGCGTTAGGCAGAAAGTGATTAAATTACTTTGGATGTTGTCCAAAGAAATTTGGGCATAAGAGCCATCGGTGAAGTGAATTCTGTATTTTCTATGTGATTTTTTATACTCGTGCACTGTGCCCTAACCACCGGGATATGACAAGCTAATCGCCAGCTCAAGAGGTATTATTAATCAATATCACCGACTCAACTTATATAGGAAATCTTATTTCCCTGATCGAAAGAGTACAAATATCCATCTCTGGAACCCACGAGTAGAACGCCACCTGCCAGACAAGGTGATGAGTCTATCATGTCCATCGTAGGGAATTTCCAAAGTAATTGACCAGTGGGTATGTCCAGGTAGTAAATATGTGAATCAAGGGAACCGACGATAGCTTTTAGGCCTCTTGTCAAAAGTGGTGACGACCATACCTTTCCAGTAGTTTTAAACTTCCAGATCAGAAAACCATCGCCCGACCTTACACAATGCAGATAACCGTCAGAGGATCCTATTAGTACGTAGTTTTGAATTAAGGAAGGCGAAGACAGCAAAGGCGATTTTAAATCTTGCGACCAAAGTATCGCACCGCTATCTTTGTCTATACGGTATAGGTTACCACTCCGAGTTCCAATGTAAAGAGAGGACGATCCTGGACTGCCTGAAACGCAAGGTGAGGATGACCTGATCTTGCCACCAAGTTTCCTCTTCCAGACCAGTTTCCCGTCCAAATCCAAGGCATACAAAGTGCAATCGTCAGAGCCTACGAAGATTCTCTGCCCATCAGATGAGGGTGAAGACCAGACCTCATCTCGTGTAGCAAAGACCCATCTGAGATCACCTTCATTGTTCAACGCGTAAATCTTGCCATCAAGACAACCAAAAACGTGAATATCCTCTACAGAACATATTGATGAAAACACACCATTCTGCAGTTCATACTTCCATTTCTCAGTTGCATCATGAGCGTCCAAAGCAGTCACGCTGCTGGGCTCGCAGTGAACTGCCGGTTCATAGATCCATTTTGAAAAGGTTCCCACCAGTAGATGTCCCTTGTATATTGAAGGAGAAGCCACAATAGGGTTGGACTTATTAACATGCCATTTAATGATCAAGCCCTCTATTTCAATCCGGTACACGCGACCAGTAAGCGTACCTACATACACCGACTCTCCGTCGGATACTGGAGAGGATAGTACTGGCCCCACTTTTGTGATATTTTTTAAGAACGGCTTTCGGGAAAAAGTATAGTCGGACGTGCCGGTTCTTCGAGTACTGCCTTTGAAGCAACTCCATGAACCCTGATAATTAGGTTCGCAACACGGGGACATTGGAGATCTGTCTTTCATATCAGGGATACTTGTTCACCTAATAATAGGG
>DASQQK010000008.1:0-2374 GCA_035643435.1 Nitrososphaeraceae archaeon
CTAGAGAAGTCGTTGAATTTATGTTTCCCGATAATGGAATTTTCTGCTTAGTGGAAGACGATCCTTCCGCAGTTGTAGCTGATGGGCAATAGAGACTGACTGAGCAAGAAGGTCCAGCTAGAATAAGAAGTAGCTGAAGAAGACTAGCTGGACCATTGAGTGAGTGGCACTAAGAATTAATTAATGCATATAATTAAGCATGATAGCACTTTGTATAGTATGAAATGGCTCTGTTGAATATTAGAATATTGTCTTCCTAGGTTTTCTAGAGATTTTCTCCATCACACTATATTCCTTTTGATTTGAGTATAACAAATTGATTTCTCAGTATAACAAACAGGCAACTAACAACTGCAGAATCATCCGTCAGGTCTGCAATAACCCGTAAGAATTCTTCATATTCATTTTTCTTTTTTTACCTTCCAATCAGATCTAATGACAGGTCTTCCTCTGATTCTCTGAATATAATTATAAGCTGCAAGCCCAGCTTTGGCGCCATCCCCCGCAGATGTAATTGCTTGCTTATATGGAGTATCCGTGACATCACCTGCTGCAAATATTCCGGGACAGCTAGTTGATTGGTGCTTATCTAAAATTACTATCTCACCAGCCTCATTCACCCTTACCAGATTTCTTACAAAATCAGTCTTGGCAATATATCCAAGTTCCACGAAAATAGAGTCAAGTGCAATCTTTTTCGTCTCACCTGTTTTATTATTCTTGACCATAATTCCTTCTACCCTACGGTCTCCCAATATTTCGATCACTACCGAATTAGGCACCAAATCTACGTTTTTTTCTTTCTCGCACCTGCTAAGAAGATTGTCATTCCCAATTAATTGTGGACTCTTGAATATGAAATGAACTTTGGATGCTATCGGGCACAACATCATAACTGCATCCATCGCAGGATCGCCCCACCCTACAACAGCAGTAGTTCGTCCTCTGTTTAACGGAGCATCACAGACTGCACAATATGAGACTCCTCGTCCTACAAGCTTATCTTCTCCGGACACTCCCAAATCTCTTGGAGTCTTTCCAAATGCAAGTATCACTGAAAGGCATTCATACTTATCTTCAGTCATGGTCTCTACCGTGAACCAGGTATGACCGTCTGTTTCCACTTTAAGATCGCCCAGCTCATTAGCATAGCCGCCAATACCATTAGCATAACCGTCGCCACTTCCCATTTTGCTTATATGCTTCACTTCTTCATACTTGAACTCAGCCCCGAAAGCCGCGGCTTGGTCTTGAAGTCTTTGCATGAGCTCAGGTCCACTAATGCTTTTAAATCCCGGATAATTTTCAATTTCAGATGTTAGAATTGCTTGGCCTCCTATATCCTTAGTTAATACCAAAGTCTTCATACCTTGCCTAGCAGTATATATGGCAGCCGCAAGTCCAGCAGAAGCACCTCCAACAATAATAACATCATACATATAGCAATCATGGTAATTCGAATATAATAAACGTATAATTGATAATCGATAAATATTATGAAACAAGTATTAGAAAAAATGGATGAATAGATAAATGAACGAAAAATCAGTCCAAGCGAGTATGTAACGTATGTGGACTCGATCAATGAGCTCATAAAAAGAAATTCAGTTACATTTACTTACTATAGTGTCGGACTGACCTTTATGATTAAGAAAATAAGCATCTCGATTCTAATAGTCATAATTTCGGTCGTATTAACAGTTTATTTTGTTTTTTCATTATATGTTTTTCCACGGATTTATCTATCGACAACAGAGTCGTCAAAAAAAGCATTACCATTGATTACCAATGTGACTACATCGTACATAGGGAGCCTATTCCTGGGGGATTCATTTAACATAACTGTAACAAGTGCCAATTTAGGAGATGATGCAGACATTCAAATAACTTCTTTGTCCTTTCCTAATCCTACACGAAGTATTGATACGGAACGTGATCAAACCGTAGTAATTCTCCACCACAACTTCACTCAAAGCCCTTCATTCGTAGCGGTTGGTGACGAGGTTGGATCCGAATATGCAGGACTATCGAGGACAACCCTCACAAAGTACCCTTCTATTGAATTCTATAATAGGCCATGGCGTAGCCAGACCTTTTATGAAGCTATGCTGGAGATAACACCACCTTCTACAGGAAATTTTGCCATATTTGTTAAGACTGTTGCTTTGCCCCATATAGATAATACTTCACATTATCCTACTACCGGCATAAGAGATCAGCAGCAAGAATTTGTAACAGCATACCATTTCAATATCACGTAACACAACTTAGAATCTTATCAAATCAGCTCTACAAATACTGATATTTATCAATCATAACTCATACTTTGCTTTAATCTGGCAATATTTAGTACGTCATTATCAATATGGGATTC
>DASQQK010000009.1:0-2523 GCA_035643435.1 Nitrososphaeraceae archaeon
TGAGAGAAAATAGTGTCAATGACGCAACTTCCGGCATAAACAGGCCTCCGGCAAGTAATCGTAAAATTATACCTACTGAAACTGCAATTGCTCCAGCGACGACACCTCCCAAGAATAATAATTTCAGGGAAATTTGGAGAACCAATGCTTGTTATCTGTTGATTTCCCTTGTATAGTACGATTTAAGCCTTTTTCCAGATTTAAGGCCAACTAAGGGCTGATACCACCAAAAGCAGTAGACATGAAATGCTGTGGCACCAACTTAATTCGAAAATTCTTAAATCCTGTTGTTGGTACTTATATTTGACATAAATGGCAATAGACCCGCCGATGGCTGGCATTATAAAGATTAGTGTTCTTTCTGTCTGTGTTCTTACATCCATATTTTCATTGAATCAAGCAACTATCTATGCTTCGGTAGATGAACAAAAATTCTGGGCAGGACTTGAAGGCGAATTTGTAAGTCCTCCGGTGGACACGAGTGCATCAGGCATGGCAATGTTCAGAAGCACGCCAGCAGGGTACATATGGTATCTTGTCAACGTCACAGGCATTGATAGAATAACTTCTGCTCAGATTCATAGAGGGGATATAGGGGAGAACGGCCCTGTAGTTGCTTTGTTGCTTGGGTCAAATGGAACTGTGACCGGAGATGTGAATGGTACACTTACTCAAGGTAAGATTACAAGCTCAATGTTGGAAGGCCCATACGCTCATGTGAACTTATCCCAACTTGCCCTTGCAATGAGCAATGCCACAACTTATATTGATGTAAGCACGGTCGATTACCCGGATGGAGAAATCAGAGGGCAGATTATGTCAGCTAATTCAACCCATGCAGAGATAATGATGAATTGAACATCGTCATCTCTGGAAAAGCAAAAATAAAAAATGACTTCGAGGTTCGCATCATTGCGCGTTGAACCAAAGGCTAGAGGAATTCATATTCTTAGCATAGCATCGAGCTGAATCAGGCAGTCAATTAGCTACAAGCACAGTTTCATATACTAGAGTGAGAGGTTTTGGTGGTGTTACCGGGTTGGTACCGTTGTAAGAGAGCTCTATCAAGAGGAGATAGTCACCAGGACCAGGCACACTCACGTCCAATCTATTCTTATCATCCGTTGGCCCTTCTAATGCCGAGTCGTACACAATCGGAATTTCAGCAACTTTTGGTCCTGCCGTCTTGATCTCGCCTAGCGTCCCGTTCCTATCGACAGAAGCTTGAATAATTTCTGCCTTCATTTGGTCAGGTAAGCTCCCGCCACCCAAGTCTATTCCAAGTACTTCATTTTGTTGGATATCTAACGTGTTAAGCGCTACTGTTTTTCCAGTACCCCTTGAAAAATTTCCCAAGAAGTAGTCTTCAGAAAGTACCCCGAGAAGCTCAGTATCTTTCTTAGTTATCCATGACAAGTTGCCTTCTGTCTCACTGACCAGAGTCTCGTTCTTCAAAAGATCCACACCAGGGATTGTAAGTCCAGTCAAATTGTTAGCAGGCATGCTAGCATAGGTTGTAGAATCAAGTACACAGTTGCATTCGCCTGACGGCACGGTTTGTGCACTAGCTGAGGGATTATGATTCGACACAGGGAGGGGTAAGATTAATGACGTCAACAAAGACATCAAGATCAACAGTTTCATTACATATTCAGAAATTCCGTCATATATAAAAGAAATTCGCGTATGGGACATTTTTCTTAGATAACATGCTCTTGAGCAAGGCTGCTTCTTATACAGAATTTGGTTACTAAACTTGATTAGGAGATATTCTATATATGGCGCCCTGTCCGAAGGAGAGCACATAAAGAAAGCCATCAGGCCCAATCTCAAGATCTGTTATTGCGCCAAAATCCAAACCAAATAGTAGTCCTTCTACCTCGTCGTCTGTCTCCGCCACCTTATCGGCAATCGGGCCGTCCAATACCAAACTTGTTCTGTTCTCTGCTAAATTGAAATCATAAATTCTCCCGAAATGAACATCTGCCACGAGCATATCATTTTCATATTCATTTCCAAATTTGTCTGAATTAAAAAATAAGACCTTTGTCGGTCCTACTGTATCTACCCATGAGAATTGTGGGTCATGATATTTACCTTTTCCGCTAAAATTAACCAGTTTTTTGTAGTCAAAATCAACAGGCGCCTTGCCTTGAACCTTCAGCCAGCCGCTGTTAAAACCTGGTTCGATTAGGTTGATTTCATCATTAGATCCAGCGCCGTTCTCGCTATCCCAAAGGTTGTCGGTCAAGGGATCGAAGTCCATACCATAGCTATTTCTGATCCCATATGCAAAGTATTTGTTGTTAGGGCTCGTGTCTCCAATTATGCCCTCAACAGGTTGTCCATCTTGCGTAATCCTAAGAATGCCCCCAGTTCCGTCCGGTCTACCTCCATCTTGGATATTCTGGGCTTCAGTGGTATGACCATCTACATCCCCAATTGCAACATACAGATTATTATCAGGGCCGATGGTGATATCACCTCCGTTGTGTCGCGGACCAGGGATGGCCGGAAGATCTA
>DASQQK010000010.1:0-5255 GCA_035643435.1 Nitrososphaeraceae archaeon
CAAGCAACTCATAATATCCCATGTGTTATATGATGTAGTGAATTCCTGAAATATCCGAATATCCGAAAATGAATGGAACTACTATAAATCTGCTTTAATGCGTTTTACTAATTTATCTATGGTAATAGGCTTCTTAATGAAATAACCTATACTCGTATAGGTCTATTCTCTTATTTTTCTATCATTTAATTCATTAATCGCCTGCTTCTGATAAGGACTAACTAGATTCTCTAATGTTATTATAATGTTTATATAATGGAAAAGAATAAGCATCGAATGCTGCAACTCGTTCAGTTATCAGATCTTCATATTGGAGGAGCATATTTCAGGCAAGAGATTTTTGATACTATCATTAATGAAGTCAATAATAAGCTAAAACCAGATGTAATACTAATAACAGGAGATCTAACTGATGAAGGACTATATCACCAATTAAAGCGAGCGAGTTTAGAAATCAAGAAATTTACAGATGTTTGTCCTAATGTTATAATTCTGCCTGGAAATCATGATTATCGTCATACTG
The DNA here is from genome assembly GCA_035643435.1 of Nitrososphaeraceae archaeon. GTDB lineage: Archaea > Thermoproteota > Nitrososphaeria > Nitrososphaerales > Nitrososphaeraceae > TH5896. The sequence goes on from DASQQK010000010.1 coordinate 524, forward strand.
GCTATCTACTTTTTAACAAGTTTTTTTCTTCTTCCCCCTCCTCTTCTTCTAATAGTTCTTATTCTAGTTCTTCTCGTATGTCTAATATTAACAGCTTTGATAGGACCTTAATCATAACACTTGCTACCGCTAGACCAGATAGGGATGAAGGAGAGGTGGGTCACAGACAAAAGCTGTGGTTGGAAAGGGTATTAAGTGATAAAAAATACAGGAAACATACAAAGATCATTGCAATGCATCACCATCTTATAGGAGTTCCAGACACTGGTACAGACAAGATAGTAATCGTTGATGCTGGTGACATCCTTAGGACATGCATTAAATACAAAATAGATTTAGTGCTATGTGGGCATAAGCATAGGCCTTGGCTGTGGAATCTAGAAACCCTAGATATTGCATATGCAGGAACTGCGTCATCAACCAGATTTAGGGGCTTTACCAAGAATACTTATAATATTATAGAGATTGATGATGACGGGAAAATAAACATTGATATAAAAATAGTAGGTGGAAGAAGATTGCCTCTTATAGATATACTAAAAATGCATAGGCCATTTCCTGAAACATGAAATAGTCAGAGGAGTATGGCTAGTACAAGGTAAGGTAAAGCTAAAGCCTCCTATTTCCATATCATGTCATTAGTGAATAAGACTTTGAGGTAGTATTGTTTACTTACGTGTATCTGAACATCGTGCAGTATGCTATGAAGAAGCTCTTCGTTCAGGTAGTTGCAACTTGAAAGCCGTAGTAGATAACGATGAGCTAAAGAAAAAGTTTACCCAACTTACAGTATACACATGATAAGCTAGATAGCACTGTTATGTGCTTTCGGTTCCAAATAAAAATTATCAAAAGATATATTTAGGTCGCATCATAAGAGGTAAATGTAGACTAGGCTACTGATTTTCTATATTATCTGAGCCAATTCTGTTCAGATGAAAATTAATGTTATGAACTTAAGGTAGTAAGTCTAAAATTTGCCGAACAACTTAAAATCAACCAAGCCTACACCAACGATCAAGTAATATTGTTTCTTTAACCTTGAATAATATCCACATGTATGAGGACTGTTACTATTTTAGAATATTAAATAGATAATCTTTAATGACTGATTGAATTCAATTGTTTTATCACCAGTTTCACCTCTATTAGCGGTAATAGCCAGTACTAATCCTGTCGCTGTCATAGCCATAACTTTAGAAATTCCTCAGTCGAGTTGTGTAGGTCGATAGATGATCTCTGCTTTTTTAAAATCTTGATTTAATTCATTAGCAAGTCAAGTTGTGGCGTGGGATTATTTTAGGGAATGAGCTTTACTGGTAAGTATGCTCATATATCTGGCATATCTAAGAACATACATCCATGATTGAGCATTTATTGAGGAGAGAGATTTGGAGGTATACAACAATCAGGGTTGGGAGGATAAATTTCATCGATATTTATTTCACCTGGATCTATTGTTACTACCTAAACATATCATCTGATTTTAGGCAAGCCATTAGCAAAGTATTGCCGTATGAATTCAAGGTCTTCTATCATTGCATCTATCCTAAGACTTTCCATCCAAGTCGAAGATATCCATTTAAGTGTTGAAGTAATATGAGTTAATAAAGGAAAGATAAAGAATGAATATTAAACGAGTAGGCTCATTACCTTCTACAAAAGGATCAAATGAGTATTTCACAGGTACAGTTAGAATAGATCCATTATTTCAACCAGAGAATACTGCACGGGCTGCAGGTGCAAGTGTCACATTTGAACCTGGGGCACGTACTGCATGGCATACCCATCCTCTCGGGCAGACTCTGATTGTAACATTTGGCTGTGGTTTGGTGCAGAAATGGGACGGTCCAATAGAAGAAATCCGACCAGGTGATGTAGTTTGGATACCGCCTGGTGAGAAACACTGGCATGGTGCCACCCCAACCACTGCAATGACTCATACTGCGATTCAGGAACAGCTTGATGGCAAGACGGTTGATTGGATGGAAAAGGTTAGCGACGAGCAATACAGTTCAAGAAAAAAATAAAAAGAAAAGCTTGGAGTGATAATCATGAAAGCTGCAATATTCGAGGGTATCCGCTTCATTGGACTTGGCGAACGACCAGATCCTGTAATCAAAGCACCGAATGATGCTATAGTACGGGTCGTTCGGATGTGTGTCTGTGGCTCTGACCTTTGGATAGTATTTGATTCTTAGCCTTTACAATCATCAACCTTCATACTTGGGTTGCAGGAGTGAAAGACAAATAAACATATCTGCCATATTGGTTTATTAGTGAATCATATATGCTCAAACTGTGATTTTATACAACAGATTGATTATTATTTACCACGAGACATATTTATCAATATTAGATGTGGTATGGGGTATGTTGATGTTTTACCGCCAGAGAAGATCGCTTTCATAGCGTACAATATCGGAGTATACGAATCAGTTCAGAAGTTCGGGAGACTAATAACAAGTGGAAAAATAACTAGTAATACTGATGTATCTAAAGTGGCAGAATTACTGTCAGAATCGGTTGCTTTTTATGATGCAGAAATGATATCTGAACTTGTAAATGCAATGCTACAACACACAAAGAATACTGCAATAGGAAGAATTAACGCTAAGGAGGTAAACTATATAATGAATCAATTAAGAGCTGTAGGTATTTCGATTCCATGATCTAGTCTAATTCGAAAATGATACATTTGTCGATCCAATTTCCTCCAAGATCAACAATATTAAGGTTGCATATAAAATAAAATCATTTGACGAGTTGTTAAGTGAGAAAGTTCTTATAGTAATAATAATTAATTACTACATTAAACCCATATTGAGTTTTGAGAAATGAAAAAGGAGGGAAGGTCTGGTTACAAATAATTATCTAATAGTTGAAGTCATATGAGGACAATGAACTCGGCCACACAGCATAGTTCTCCACTATTTTGTCTGTTCCATCTGGAAATGCAACTGTAATCCTGTATATACCTGATGGTACTTTAAGGCTATAGCCACCATCGATGAATACAAATGAACTTTTAGTAAAACCTCCTTTCTTCACAGCAGAATTTAATAAACCTATTTCCTTATAAGCTAGTATTGTTGCACCAATGGCTGGTAAACCTGTTGGTCCTACAACTATCCCTTTAATAGTACCAAGATCAGTTGATGGTATCGATTTAGGTGATGGTGGAGGAAGTGGTATAACAAGAGTAGAGTAGCTCGATCCCTTATTAATATTGGGTATTAACCCTCCACCTAGAATGAATGCAACTATTCCAATTGATATTGTTAACACCAGTATTACTACTATGAGTAACACTAAGTATTTTCTGATCCCATGAACCTGTTTTATATATCCTTCCTGCGACATCGATGCATTGGTAGTGATCTGTAATACTTCAGGGGGTGTTGGCCTATCATTTGGATCGCCACAACTTGTGGCGTACAAAATAAGGTTATCAACCCTTGTATAATGGCATATTATCCAAAATAGCAGCTTTTGATTGAAAAGAAGTAGAGGAGAAAGGGTTACTGATATTTCGTCCTGTGCTACTATATGCAGAGAACTATATGCAGAGAATATGGGAAAACCATAATTGTCCAATAGTATACTAAAACATAATATTACCACTATTGAAGACAGAATTGTTTGATTTTTGATTTTCAATTCTGTTGTCTATATTGATATTATTAGTAAAACAAGCATCTTATGCGTTGTATTGATATTAAAGGTTAGTAGAGTTGATCCATCTAACCTCATGATCTTCGTGGTTCGTACGAAATATTGTTGTTATTTAACAAGGAAGGCATAGAATTATAAGATTATAAGATTAGGAGTACTTTCATTAATCTTATAAGGTTGTTTTGTAAAAGTATCTTTGTAAGACAGAGTCGGTTTTGAATGGCCTGCAAAGGTATTTGCAAAAGGTATAAGGCTCTAAAACCAATAGGGAATTGGAGCCGCTACGCATCAGGTCAGAGAAGGTGTCAGATATGCTCTGTGTTTATCGAATGGAACGGATTGTGGTGTCCTTGTTGTGGATACCGATTAAGATCCAAACCCAGAACCATGAGGTGCAAAGCAAAGTTAAGCCAACATATGGACGAGATTCAGCTTAAGGGACAAGAACCGCATTCATCTTCTCAAGTTATGTTTTATGAGACTCCAAATTAACAGTAATAAATTGGTACAAAGTGGAGCCGACGAACTGTGACACAGATTACGACTGTTGTGACCCGTTACTATAACAAGACTAGTCTCAAATCAACAGATGTATGCATCTCGGAAGATCTCGTAACTTCTCTCGGTTAAGGTCCAATTTATGAAAAAGGCTGACGCTCATTTCGGCATACGCTTCTGGTTCTCCTACATTTTTATATTTTAAATGATATTATATATGTACTCAATACCAAGAGCAAGGTAGACGACCAGGCCTTTCCTTTTCGTAGACATCATTCTGGTCGTCGTACCACCTTTCCGTTGCTGTCACAACATTCTACCTGATCTAGAATCCGGACCTGAAGTTAGGATTCCTGAGTGAGATGATTTGACGGAAGAAAGTAATTCTTAATATACATAAATAGCAAATGGAAAATTGTGTTATCTGAGAATCAAGTTAAAATGTATTTGGCAGATTTAGATAATGCATGGGAACTAAAGGATGGAAAGATTGTCAGATCGTTCCAATTTTCTAGTTTTATGGATGCAATTGGGTTTGTAAATAAGGTTGCAAATGTTG
>DASQQK010000011.1:0-7073 GCA_035643435.1 Nitrososphaeraceae archaeon
TCAAAACGAATGCTGAAGGCCGAATACATATAACTAGACTAGGATTTCTATACGACTCTAGACACAGATATGGATGCTTACTGCTAGGTTAGAGTATGAAGCTACGAAGAAATCTAATTGAGATATTACATAGCTCAGTTAACACTCATCCAAATTGGCCTGTCAACCTAGCTCATTGTTCGTGACATTGTGGCAGTATTTTCTACAGATATAAATTACTGCTATTCTCTCAGTCAATTAGCTATGATCTGAATAAAAGAGTGCAAGAATCGCAAATATGTATCCCATTCATTAAGAATAGTATCCAAAATCTTTAAAATCGACCAGATGGTAAGGTATGTAAATATTTGACTCAGATACGGGGTTTCGATCCAAGCCGAGAAAGCATGAAGGATATTGGAGAACAGACTATCGGAGAACTTTTCCCAGACAGTTTGACTGATTCACCATGCGTTTTTATCGACCACGATAGAGAAATTTGGCTTGCTACAGAAATGTGTGCAGAGTACACAGAATCAAGTGTTGATCAAATCGTAGTTTTGGACAAAAATAACTTGATAGGCACCGTCGGCGGATATGATCTGCTAGCACATATACGGAAAAATCCTACACGTAGATTTCAGTACGAATCTAAGGTCGAAGACGCGATGTTCCATCCTGTTTCTATTATTGAAAAAAATATAAGATTCAAGGATCTGATGGAACGATGGAAGCATTCTAGAAGGGCTTTCTCAATCTTTCGTCTCGGATTTGAAGGCAGCTGGTTGTCCGTCTCAGCTAGAAAAATGCTTCAAGTCGGTATGAAGATTCAAGCAGACTTGTCTACGCTGTCTATCCAAAAAAATAGGATTGTTACCTTTCGTAAAGATGATACCATTAGCAATATTCTTGATTTAATGTATAAAAACATGACTAGGAAGCTTCTGCTTGAGGGTTCGAATCAGTTCATAAGTGATAGAATAATACTGGGCGAAATATCAAGAATTTTGAAATTCGAGGAAGGTGAGGAAGATATACTGGATATTCCGATAAGTCACATCAGATTAGAATATTCACCTTCTATCAAAGGTGACTTGAAGCTAAGCGAGGCTTGTTCGCTCATGAATAAGTCAGATCATCCTTACCTAATGTATAAGGATACAGTAGTAACACCTTGGGATATATGTATAATTCTTTCAAAGGAGGAGCTTCAAGTGCAGCGACAACAAGTAGACGTGTGTCCATGCTGTGGCAGATCAATTGAATCCCGGTAATGCCTTTTATCGTGTATCCTATTCACGGGAGCCGTTTATAGTAAAATATTCATGCTAAATGCAAACAACCCAGATTTTTTATAATAATGACAGGTAAGAAATAACCCTCTGAGAAGCACTGGCACTCATGGATTCTGGTGAGAATTCAGAGCGGAGTAAGGGCATAGATAGATTAGTTGTGCATTGTAATTTTAAGTCATACTGACTCAATTCATGTAGTTCCTTAAAGATATAACATATATTCAACATGTACAATGTTTAGTGTCTCAGGTGTGAGAGGAATTTCTTGTTGCTGTAGCAAAAATTTTACCGGTCAACCATTTCTTCATTGAAGAGAATTAAGATAATAGTCAAGATAATAATGTTTAATATTCAATTAATGCAATAAGTTGAGAATGACACAAGAAAAAATCGACGTAGTTGGGATAAACGTACTTGAACAAAATGGCGTCAATGTAGGAGAAGTAACAAGAGTATTAGTCCAAAATGCTTCGGTAGAATTTACTTACTACTACCTTACAAATCTTAGAATGCATTGCACTGGAGCAGAAGGAGAAAGTATCAAGGGAGTAGTAGAAGACGCACGTTTAGAAGATCTGAGCCACTTTGAGTCAAGTCTGTCTCGAATTTATGAATTAGGAGGAAGCCTGCCAAATGACGCACATGAATTCATTAGAATGTCAGGTTGTGAATTTCTACAATTGCCATCTCCAAAGCAGACAGATATCAGACAGATACTAGAGAAGTGTCTTAAAGCAGAACAGGGGGCCATTGTAAACTGGAATAAATTGTGTAATATCACAGTTGGTAAAGATCCAGCAACCTATGACCTATCCAAAGACGTTCTAAGAGAGGAGATAGAACATGAGGCATGGTTCTTAGAACTTTTTGCATCGAAGACCATCTGGTCATATGAGAAGGAGGTTTTCTGGAGAGGCTCCTCATACCAGTAAGCATTCAAGGGCTCTAGATCGTTAATATCTATACACAGACAGTAGGATCGATATGCAGCTTAGTTACAGTCGTTATGTTATGTAATTTCTTGTAATTCTCGTGTCAAACTGTTATTTAAGCGAACTCAATACTCATATCTAGAGCACTCTTCCACTAAAGGTTTAGCCTATAGTCTCTAAGGGTTCTTTGAATTCTAAATACTACTTCTATTATATAATCCCTTACAGGATCTTGCTGTCTCAGACCAGCCGGAAATACTATTGAGAAAGAGTACTGATGGAGGAATAACATTTGATGGTACTATAAACCTAAGTACCAATGGAGATTCGATTCAACCAACTAATTCCGTATATAGAAAGAATAGCTTGCTTGGTCTCCAACTATCGGTGTTTCAAGCTTTAGGTGATTTGAATACCTGAAAATTATTGTAACGACTAATGAAGAATTTACATCCGCGGAACGACAATTTGATAATGCATGATCAAAAGACGGTACTCAAGGTTTGACAGATGCCTTGTTCGTCAAAAAAAAGGTTTGACATGTTTCCATTTCATGAAATCCCAGGAACCTAATCTAATTCCTTTACAACTTAAAATATTAACCAGTCTCAATCCGGATGAAATCAGTTTATTATTAGATCAATTTGAAATGTTTGGTCATAAATCATTACCGTACATGTCTGAGATACTGAGTCTATCTCACAATAGTGATACTGTGCGAACTACTAACTTTTGCATCTCCAGGATAAAACAATAATTCGAGTCGTTAGACTCAACCTCACATTATCACATTGAAAATGCCTAAATAAACCATAATTCTTGGATCTGTTGTGTGTCGCTATATTAAATGGCTATACGATCAACAAGTCATACGATCAGAAAGTACTCTCGAATAAAAAAGTATAATCAGCTAGGTATCTGATTCATATAACATCCTCTTGTGTACAGACTGAAGGCGATTCCCCTCACTGTGGTCTGGTCCATGACATTATTTTCATTGCTTTACTATTAACTTTGCAAATGTGGTTCGAATCATCGTTTGCGCATGACAATTGCAGGACAGGGCAAATGATGCTTTAATAGTAGAGGACATATGGGCCCAGAGGGTTCCAGCACTTTATCGTTTCAAAAAGAAGATTCTGCAGACAGTAACTACTAAATATAATTAAATTTTTCTCTCCAACCAACGCGATTCTAGTCATTTGTTGATAGCTCTTAAACTGCCATATAAGGTTCCTTTTGAGATCCTAAACTGACAATAAGGACCTAATCGTACTAGAGACACATTGGCCTAACCTAGGAGGAACTACAGACTTATGCCAAAGCCTGTAGCGCTGAACATGATTCTAAATTAGGCAAGTCTCACCTTGAAACCTTTGATGAATTATGGAGACAGGAGACAGATGCAAAATCATGAATACCAGAATTGGTACATTAAAGGATATCTATACGTATGTAGAGACATATAGTATGCGCTTCGGTGGAGTGGGGCGCCTAAACCTATTCACTTTGTGAATTTCAATCTGTCTTGCTTCTATCTATTCGTACACAGGTGAATGATTTTGCTTAGATAGTCGTTGGTTTGACTTATTCTTAAGTTCACTTTTCGAAAATCTATTTGAATCATGTCGAGCTTTCCTTACCGACTTTTCTTCACTGCCGGAAACATTAGTCGTACTGTTATTTTTATGTTGATTTGAATATTGTATCACAAGTTCTCTCAGTGGATCTAATACAAATGTCGGATCCTGGTATTGCGGACTCTTAATCACATTTATTTTCCTATTCTTTTTCCCTATTTTTATCACCTTACTTACGACATCCTTAAGCAATCCCAACTCTTTGTATCACCTGTCCGCCGGAAGGGACGACACACATCAATATATCATTTTACTCCACCGAGGAAACAATTAGTTAGTAAGACGTAATGCGTCCCACGCTATCCCAGGAACAATCATGGTTTAATTGCGAAAGTAGCCACTAAAATAATAAAAGAGAAAAGGTATATAACCATTTATACAAATTGTTCTAATGTGCCTATACAAATAATGTTTGATTGCCTAGGCTCTTTTTGAATTAGACCTCTGGCATTATTCCATTGACCCAGAATTTCCACGATCATACATGTCTTCAAATGCAGTAATACTAGTACTGTTTTAATTCAGTATAGCTAAAACCGCACTGTGGATCAGATCATTAATATTCGTTAGTAATTGTATTGTTCAACCTCCTACCAGATGAAAATTCAATCGAAACATCAATTACTATTGAGGTGTTCCTAGTGATACTGCTCTTTTTGGACTTCTATTCGTATGAGAGGAAGCGCAATAACCACAAAAATCTTGAATATTGCCTTTAGTATGACACATACATTCACATTTGCTACCTATAGAGAAACCTTTTCTTCGCTTCAATATTTGTTATCACCTGCAATTCTCCATGACCTATAATAAACCTGTGTATTTGTACACCCTTAGCCCCTCATAAGTTTACGAAGATTTTATGATCATATGTCTTACAGTTGTTATGTTATGTAAATTTCCTTGGGCTCAGGGAACTAAATTTGACGTAATTTTGGGCCCTTAACTTACTATAATGCAAGACGTATGTGCGATTTAGCTTACCAAGATGGGTTCAGATACTTAGGGTAATCTGCTGTCCCGATTTCAAGTGAATTTGACATGGTCCTTCTAGAGTGTCCATGTGAACCCTGGACTAAGGTCAGGCGAATTGCTGATTCGGACTACTAGTTGATGGTGACGGTATCCGGCGAAGACGAAGAAACATGCATCGGCATCATGCTATCCGATGAAGATGAGGACACATCCTTTAACATAACGATTCCTCTGTCATAGCTGCTGCTACTCGATCGAATCAGATGGCAAAGAGATAACCCTCCCTCGGTAAGCCGTTTGCATCATTGAGATCGATCACGTTCTTGAATACATTATCGGCAGTTACTGAACCTCATTTTAGTCTGAGTTAGCCATTGACATTAGTGAATCTGTCAAGCCAATCAAATATCCTTTGGTTTGCTAGGGAGAGTGCGCTTATATGACAGTGCTCCTCTGCCCCTTCCTCTTTCGTAAAAAGAATGTAATTCTTTGGACATCTTAAAGAATCGTAAACCTGTTTTGGCTGTCCAGGAAATGATTCATCTTTTTCTGCTTCCAGAACAAGGGTTTGGCATTTTATTCTGTCAATAATTGCTTTAAGTGTAAAATCTCGGGCCTTTCTGAGAAGCTCGAAAGGTGTTGTCACTCCAAAGGCCCACATTCCATGAGAATATGCCCACCTGGCTCCTGTGACCAAACCCATTGATACTTCTATAGCCATATCTAACACTTCTGACTTCGATTCGATATTCTGTTCCACGATGTCTGTTAATGGTTTGGGGAAGTTCCTAACAAATGATCTATAGACGTCGAACACACCGTCATCTAAAATGCAGGCAGTAATTCTCTGTTCGAATGCTGCAGCCCGGGCAGCAAGATAGCCACCCAAACTTATCCCCATCAATGCCACATGGGCCGAATCAACATCATCTCTGCCGATGGCATAATCTATAACCGGGCTTAGGACTTTTTCCCAATCGTATCTAAAGGGAATTCCTTGTTTACGTATTACTCGACCTTGACCTGGTCCTTCAAACGTAATTACGTTGTATCCTCTTTCTAAGGCGGCTACCGCGCATTGCGAGTATAATTCCTCCTGAGTTCCATCAAACCCTGTATGTAGAACAAGGGTAGGTCTACGTGACGGAGATGATGAAGAACGAGAGGCCCCATAAAAATATGCAGGAATGGTTGTTCCTTCAAACGGTATTTCTACCGATTCAAAGGTATGTGAAAAGTGATCTGTTGCTTTGAGAAAAGAGTCCACACTATTTTGCCATGTTTCTACAATCCTTGGATCGTTGGGATTCTCATGTAAAAAGAATTCTGCAGTTCGGTAATAGCTTGATGCCCTTAGGTAGGCCTGACGTGCGCTAAGCATATTGCCTGCCGAGACACACTCTTCTCCATACTTTCTGATCCTCTCGGCAGTCTTGAGCCATTCTATATACCAACTTTCAAAGTCACCTTCCGTTATGGAGTATGCAGTTGACAAACATTCTCCTATATCTGCTCCGCCATAATATGATGAACCAATGGTCCGCAGTAGTTGAAACGAGAATGTAGGATCGTTGAAGACAATCTTCATATCTTCTATCCCAGTGTGAATAAAATTATAAAAATTTTTGCCATGTTATCATTACTGAGGTTATGGCCCCGCTTCTAAAAATACTCGACTAAAATAACTTCTCACATTTTATGAAATGTTTCCTTTTCTCGACAGGCTTGAGGCATAGTATTAGAGAATGCGTATCGTTAGGCAATAAAGGCGTATAGAGTCTTGCAATGCGAGTCGCAGAAGTGACTATATCACATAGTTGACACCTATAATTTGTATGAACTGAACGTTATCGCGGCTAGTCAAATCTACTGCTCATTTCCTATACTGCCATACTTTTTCAGCATCTCCTTCTTATGTGCTTCCTGCATTCTTTGAATTTCGTTAACGTATTTTTGATTTTCTATCATTCGTTCATGGTCGGCATTAACTTGTTGAGCCATTGGATCTTGATATGGGCTATACTGCAGCTGAAAGCCCCGACTGCAAATACACACTTGAGAGCAAGATAACAAACCTTAAAGGAAGAGAAGCGCACTAAGAATATGTGGTAGAATATTGCCCAGCTGTCGCCCCGATATATACCGAAGGAACTTCGCTGCATGGTGTGAAGAATGTAACGCAGTATTCGGCAACTCAATCCTTGCAAAGCAGCACCGCGACACAAAGAATCATAAGGTAAATGTGAGCGAAT
>DASQQK010000012.1:0-17523 GCA_035643435.1 Nitrososphaeraceae archaeon
AGGACTGATTAAATACCTTCCTGGTGACGAACGATTTGAGATCATAGAACAAAGGGAACTAAACGAGAAACAAAAATGGGCACTCAATTTTATCAGAAGAGATATTCTTGGGGAATATATGAGAACAGGTGTCCAATTTGCCTTAAACGTTGCAGTTATGAAATTACTAAGAATGAACACTGTTTACCCAGTGGCTAATCCCTCAAAGTATTCGGATAGGCGCGGCCAAGTCTTGCCTGATGTTTATCTCATGGAAGCTGGTTCAACTGTTGAAGATCTTGCTAATACAGTTCACAGCGATCTTTCGCGAGGACTTCTCTATGCAGTGGATGCCAGAGACGGATTGAGGCTCCCTGTCAATTATCACCTTAAGGACCGAGACGTGTTATCTATCGTATCTTCAGGCAGAAAGAGAAGATGATCCCATCTGTCTGATGCGACAGTCAACTGGTCCCCGGAGATAAGCTTTTATTGCTTTAGCCTCCAAGTTTTTTTGGATTGTCTGATTCTGGAATTCTAGGAGGAGTAGTTTATGAATGTATGCGCTGCGGCACGCATGTGACAGTTGAGGAGCTATCTAGGTTGCCAGAGATCAAATGTATTTGCGGGTTCAGAGTATTTAGAAAGGCTAGGCAGCCCATAGTTAAGCAGCTGAAAGCAGTTTAGTTGGATCTCCTGCTTTAATCTACTTTAATAAGTAAACACTTAGAAAGGTCTAGTTACAATATTATTGTTGTGAAAGTAAAATGTCCGGACTGTAGTGGTATTGCAGAGATGTCCGACAACTTCACTTATGTCCGGTGCGAAAATTGCCATCTGGACTTAACTTATGGTCAGTATGTTAGATATATTTCGAAAAAGAATCCCGTATACAAAGACATATTAGACGATTATAAGCTCCGTTAAGTGCTAACCTGGACGACAAAAACCAGAGATTGGATCTATTTATCGAAGCTAAGCGATTCTTGTAGTTGATTACTCTTGGTTATTACTAACAAATCTATCCCGTCTCCGCTTGCAGAATCCCTCTGTATCGAAGACCTGATAGCCTTTAATGCGAGATCCTTAGATTGTTCAGCGGTAATGCTTGCCTTGTATTCAGAGTCAAGAACACCTAATGCCATTTCTGCTCCAGTTCCTACCGCAGCGTAATCATCTGGGAGAACCGAACCGAGAGGGTCTAGTGTATAGATTCGTGATTTTGTGTCTACTCCTCCAACAATAACTTGAGTCAAAAGTGGGAAAAATCTGCGCTCAAACATAATAACAGACATCAACTTCGCTACAGAATTTGTAGCAACATTCCGCCTTGTTTCAAGCTTACGAATTTTTGACAATGCCTCAACCTGTCTGACTAGTACTTGCATGTCTGCTATCATCCCAGCACATGCAGCTCCAACACTCTCCGTGACAGAAAATATTTTTCTTGTCTGCTTGTTAATAACAAAATTCCCGTACGACACACGTTTTTCAGCGGCTAACGTAACGCCGTCAGCAAATGAAATCCCAACTGCCGTCGCCCCTGGCATAAACTGAAAAGCCATACTTTCCTCATTATATCCTAATGTAGTTAGATTTAGTCCTTTCTATCGAACTAACTACTTCTTAGGAGCTGAATGATCGTGAATCCTGATCGCTTCAGCGATTAACCTATTCTGTAATTCTAATGCCTCTTTTGCTTCAGGATGTTTGGCTTCTGCAAGTGCTTCGGCTACAATCCTTATTATATGTCGTAACAGGAATTCATCGCCCCTTCTTGCCTCTAACAGATATGCTGTGTTAGCCTTATTGACAAAAACTACATTTTCGCTCCTAAAGCTATACCGAGAATCAGTTTCGTCTTCGTATGGAATCACTTTATATCCAACTTTTTTCAAAGCGAACGTCTTCCTAATAATGGGTCTTTTGAACTTCTTAAATGTAGATACTTCGTCTGAACGCTGAAATTCGCTCTCAATTTTAGGAATCTCGAGTAGTGAATCATAGTTTCCGCGGCGTTCGCTTATGCCTTTGGTGGCAACAGCTACTTCTACATTGGAAGCTTGATCAAGACCATTACGGCCTACGCTGGATTCTGTCTCGTCTCTATTATCCTTAATATACGGATGATGAGGTGTAGAGGGAATACTTTGGCCACCTGCAGTATTTTCGCCAGCATTTAGGGATTGTACGTCAGTGCTAACCCCTTTAACATCAACTAACTGAAATCCTTCTATTTCTTCTTCTCCCTCTAGGTTTTCAAATAAGGCCTGCCCTAACGCTTTGTCTATTTCCTTGTAAATTTTCGATTCCTCCCTGGTAATCAGCACATCTTCGTATTCTGACAAGCTAGGAATTACTGTATCCTTGATGAATTGCTTCATAGTCTCATAGAATGAAACATATTGATCATCTTCGATTAAAGCGGATTTGTCTGCAAAACGGGAAGTCAGAGTGTCACACCTAACTAATCCAGTTATCCTGCTCAATCTCGAGTCAAGATCAAATAAAGTACGGGTGACTATGTGATTTCGTATCATGATGCCAATGCCTCTTTCTTCTTCCGAAAGAGGCCTTCTGGCGATGAGGATTTCGCCCACAATACGGGGTGATTCAATATTCACGGAAATTCTATGACCCTGAATATCAGGGGCGCTGACCTTCTGAGCACCAGCGAGATCCCACTCTTTAAAGACATCGGCACTTTTCCAGTATACCTCAAATAGAGGGTACCTTAGAATAGCTAGCTTTCGAATTTCTTTGACTAGCTTGATTGGATCTACATTCACCTTCGAATTGCTTAATGTCAACTCTGTGCCGTCACGGGCTAATAGCGGTTCGTCAAGCTCTTTTAACCGCGAATTTCCCTTATGAAGATCATCAAGTGATGAAGAATCAATCACGATTGATTTTCTAAAAGCATCCCTCTTTGTTCGCATTTTCATGCTATCGAAGGAGGTCAAGAAAGACAAACGACCAGTACCATACCTGCCAGTTCTTGTTCTCTTCAATATAGGGGAGATAAAATCATTCTTCTTATGAGGAGACCCCAGAACAAGAAACTTGTTCATTCCTTCTTCATCCATCCCGGCATCATCTTCAATGACGACGGTACCGTCATTCATAATAGTTATAAGCACCTTGGTTGCATCCTCATCGAATGCATTTTCGATCATTTCCTTTATAATGTCATTTGGGGAGACCCAAGTTTTCGTTGCAAATTCCTTGAAGAAAGACGGATGCACTCTAAGTTCTACTGTCATTTCTTCTATGATGTACTGGTTCTCCCCTTTATCTATTGCGTAAATTCCTTCATCGGGCTGGTTATGCAGAATTCTGATATTTCAGGTCACAGCCTGAGTCGAACAATAATACCTGTATCTATAATATTCCTCAGATTTTCAAGGAGTAGGTCTAACTTAATACCATGGTATTCACCCCTGCTCAATTTGATTTTGTCAAAAGCCCTTCTCAAGATACCAATACATGTTTCATTTTCGCCTTTCTGGAAATGGACAAAAGCTGCGGCAACTAATATTACCCCGTTAAGCAGCCTCTTCTCCTCACCCTCCGATTGCTTCCAAATATTCTCAAGTATCTCATGGCATTTCCAAAATCTTTCTTCATTAAACAGGTCACGAGCTTTATCAATCGCTTCTTCTTTAGAGAAGTTATCCTCCTTTAGCATTTCAAAATTGTCTAAGTCACCAATTGACGAAAGAGCCTTGATGACGACTTGTATTTCTTGGTCACAGGTACTAAGATCAAACTCAATAAATCGATCTGCTACTCTGACATCCCTTATGATAATTTTACCAGATCTAGGGGTGCGTATCAGGGCTGCTTTCAGTATGGCCGATGCATCTGATGGCTGGAACTTTTGGTTTTTCAGATAGAGGAGATACCTTTTCAATATTAGCTTATAAGGGGTACCCAGTATAAAATCATCAAGAAACTGCAGTCCCCACATACCAATTTCTCACGAGGAGAACGACAGTTTAGCCCATCGTTAAAAAAACAAAGGGCGTATCTATGCATTGATCATTAGTCCACATCGTAGGCAATGTAATACAATCCAATATGCTCAATTTATGTTCATCAATGAATTGGCCCCAGCCGTATAAATTAAGGTCTCTCGAATACTGTTTCATTGTATGACTACCCGTTAATGTGAAACCTAAGTTAGTTGACGAAAACTTATGTTGGATCAAATTGCCCATGACCGCCTCCGCTAGAACCTCTCCCTGTTCTGGAAGTGCAGAAATGAGGAACATCGGCTTTGACAGATTCATTCCTTTGAAATCAGCCACGCAGGCATCGATATTCAGGATCTCAAATTCGACGCCAGTCGAGCTTATTATCCTCCGTTGCAGTTCCACTAAGTTGGCGTCCAACTCAACACTAATACCGCGCAATCCAACCAGTGTTCCACAATATGGAACGCGCGCATCTCCTGATCCGATGTCTATAATCTCTGTAAACCCCAATAACTTTGCGCTTATGGAAATGATTAACGATGAAATTAGCCATGTCGGGTAAAATGGTTGATAACATGAATCATATTTCTTACTGCTTAACCAGTATTCTATCACTTCACATGTAAAGACCTTGCATATGCAATTGTTAATATCAATTTCCTTCTGGCTAGTGAAAATGGGGTTGCAACAGGCAAATTCATCTAGTTTCGAAATGAGAATTTTATCTATCCCACTGATATTGAGACAATTCAATGGCAAAATCTCATAGGGAAAGCCACTAAAACCATGACTTTTATTGTAGGTCTTTTTCAGTCCAGTGACTAAGTCTGCTAGGCTATGGGGGTGCAATAGTTATTTAGTACACCGATTCAGCGCTAGGGCGTAAAGATCTACGATAGGATTTGCGGCCACATTTTGTGCATCTATAGACACTTTTCTTTCCGTACGTAATAATTACCTCTTCGTCAATGATCAAAACATGTTCTGACTTAATCATGCACCTGTCACAGAACCTCATTTCTTTTTCCATCGTGGGTGTTTTGTTTAGGTGGATCCTAACAAAAATATGAATGTATGTTGCACAGTGTTACTATACTACACCATCTTTGAGAAGAAGAGGCACCTCTGAGGGGCTTCTTGCCACAGGAATGCCCAATCGATCGAAGCTCTCTGATTTGGACTCTGCTGAACCGTACTTCCCATAAACAATTGCCCCAGCATGGCCCATCCTCTTTTCCTTTGGCGCAGACCTACCAGCAATATATGCTACCATACGTTTTGGGATGCCGTTAGCCTCTAAATAGCTCACAAATTTTTCTTCTGCGTCGCCACCGATTTCGCCTACGATCACAATAGGATCAGTACTGGTAGAAGTAGTTATCATTTCGATTGCTTCGATTAGACTGGCACCGTTAATTGGATCGCCTCCTATTCCAAGGCAGATTTTCTGTCCAAACCCGTTCCTTGATAAATTGTAAGCAACCTCATACATAAGGGTCCCACTTCTTGAAAAAACAACTGTTCGACCGGGGGTAAAAGGATCCGCAGGCATAATCCCTAACTTGATCGTCCCAGGAATGATAATCCCAGGTGTGTTTGGACCAACCATCCTAGCTCCTCTCTCCTCAGCACACTCAATTACTCTGATCGAATCTCTTATCGGCACGTGTTCCGGGATTGCCACAATTAATTTAATCCCATTTTCCAAAGATTCCATTGCAGCACTCAGGAAGTGGGCCGCAGGAACAAAAATTACGGATATCTTGGCATTAGTATTTGAGATTGCGTCACTCACGTTATTGTATACAGGAACACCTTCGAAGATTTGGCCTCCCTTGCCGGGTGTAACTCCAGCTACAATATTAGTACCATACTCTTTCATTAGCCTAGTATGAACAGATCCGAAACCACCTGTCATGCCTTGAACAATCACAGGTTGTTTCGCATAGTCTGAATCTCCGATATTTCCAACAAGGATCTTCATTAAGTCGTAATCAGGTATTCGGTTGTTCATGCTATAGCCTTTCCTTCTTGGGACCTAACTCCATCCACAGCAGCATGAATTGCATCCTCGATTCTATCGAATAAATGAGCTTTTGAGTCACTCAGAATTTCTTTGGCCTTCAGCGATTGAGCCCCTGAAATTCTAGCGAAGAGGGGTACGGTTATCAGATTATTTGAATAAGCTCTCAGAATGCCATTTGCCACTAGGTCAGTACGCACAATGCCTCCAAATAGATTGACAACAATTGTCCGGATAGATTTGACTCTGCTAATAACCGAAAGTGCTTGATAAATAGTCTCAGAGGTTGCACTACCGCCGAAATCCAGGAATGCACCTGCATCTCCTCCTGCATCTGACACCATGTCAAGCGTCGACATCACCAGTCCTGCACCGTTACCTATAATTGCTATATTCCCCTGCAGCTGCACAAATGAAAACCCATTTTCTTTGGCAAGAGATTCCAGCTCCGTTGCTTCCTCGTATTTGGCCAACTCAGGGTGACGAAACAACGCATTGTCGTCGATAATGATCTTAGAGTCCAGGGCCATAATCGAACCATCATTTAGAACTGCAGCCGGATTTACTTCTACCAGTTCAGCCTCCTTTTCTTGAAGTAACCTGAAAAGTTTGTGCACAAATTCAACAAACTTCTCCCGGTGTCCACCGTCTAGACCTGCCATTACAGCAATCCTCTTCGCAGTATTGTCAATATCATCATTGGACTTGACATCCAAAATGGATCGATTTTGAGCGGATTCTATGTCAATACCTCCTGCTGATGATACGATCAGAGAATAACACCTAGCGCTACGGTTGAGGAAAATAGACACATACAATTCTTTCGAAATATCTATGACTTCTTCGATGAGAATGCCTCGGGGCAACTCCCCTTGAATTCTCTTGTTTTGAAGTGCAGTAAAATGATTTTCAAAATCATTAATGTTTTGGCATTTCTTGATCGCTCCTGCCTTTCCCCTCCCCCCTACAGGGACTTGTGATTTTAGGACCACTGGAAATCTAAGTTCGTTATTAAGAATTGAGCGAGCATCATCGATCGTAAAAGCTATGCGTGAAGTGGGGATTGGGATCCCAAATTCCTTAAATAGCACTTTCCCCTGATACTCTAGTAGCCTCATCTCCTGGTGAGAAAATAGTTAGCTTATTTATAATTCTATTCAATTTTGTTATTAAACACTCTAAATTATACAAAGTAACTACAAACTCACAAAATTTCTATCTTAAGTATCTGATCGGTGTCCTTCAGTTTTAAAATTTATATATGTAATCTACAAAAATTGAAAATATGGTAGAGAAGATGACCGCCGTTTGGCTGATCATTTTAACGATAATTGTATGTGGAGCGGTTCCAACTCTTATGATATATCTCACAACAATACCTAGCTCGGAGATGTCACTTTTGGCTTACTCGGTTTCTAATGTATTCCAGCAATCCATCGTTCAAATAGTGCATTAAATAATTGAACGTTTCTTGTTCTGGGAACAAAAATCGACCAGTCGGGTACTATATAGTGATTACTTCCAAATGTATTTAACTACGAATGGAGTATTTTAGTTAAATGGGAAATTTCCTTAGGAAGAGGCAATCTAATGAGCAAAAAGAAGTCTCTGCTCGATCTAGCGAAGAGGAGCAGCTAGATGTTAAAGATATTCAGAAGATTGATCAGTTCAAGAAAGGAATTTCGCATATGTCTGACGACAAAATGGAAGATGCTATTCGCGATTTTGATTTGGCTTTACGTTTAGACCCAAGTTACGTGGACGCATGGATCAAGAAAGGTTATGCTCATTTTCTTTTGGACGAATTTACAACAGCCGTTTCTTGTTATGATAAAGCTCTTGAAATAGACATTAACAACGCAGAAGCCTGGAACCTGAAAGGATTGGCATTCTACAGGATGAAAAACTACGAAAAAGCAATACAAGCTTGTGAAAAGGCTATTGACTTTGATCCGAACGACGGTATGGCTTGGTATAACTTGGCTTGCTACTTAGTCCTTAGCGGCAATGTAGCGGATGGATTAGAAGCACTCAAACGGTCTATTGAAATTGATATCTCATATGCGAGAAAGGCTGTTCGCGATAGGGATTTTGAATACGCAAGGGCGGAGGAAGGGTTTAGGCGCATTGTAGAGGTTGTAGTTCTTGAAGCAATCAGACAAGGTTATAACTATCCTGGAAAAATAGTTTGGATCACTGCGATGGACAAGGATGAAGTCGAATATGCTCTTACAAGATTGGTTATGAAGGGCCTGGTTGTTCGGAAAGAACAAAGATATGGTTATTATCCATTTGGTAGAAAAGAAGAGTATTACGAATTAGCGAAAGCCGTTGTGGAAAGAGTCGGAAGCACCAGAAGAACTGGTTTCCTACATAAGACCAAAACTGTCTCAGCGCCTGTCCAGCAGTTACGAGATATTAGTGAAATATTGGGAGATGCCAGGATGGCAATAGAAAAAGGAGATTTGGAAGCGACGACCAACAATTTTGAATTGCTAATCAATCCAAGCAAGCATGGGGCAGCTATGATTGAACAATTTTTTGACGATCACCGCGATCTTAGATTATATCAGATAAGGCTGAAGGATAAGGGGGTTGAGTATCTTAACTCGCACAAGGCGGAGCTGCTAGGTCTAGTGGAGAGTCTAGATGCTAAGATTCGCACTGGTCCAGTTTCGAGTTCCCAGACCAAGGGTCAATAGATCTTCTTTAAGGCCTCTGGTGAAGGGGAGTAAGTAATATATTTACATGAGAAGAACGATCTTCGGAATGGCAAGAATATTTTCAGAGGTAACCGAGAGTGATATCACAAGGACAATAACATCAATGTTTAATGATGCACTGCAGGAATATTCCCGGTCAGATGTAATCGTAATTGGTGCAGGCCCGGCGGGACTGACCGCTGCTAGAGAAATAGCTGGTAGGGGAATAAGAACATTAGTGATTGAACAGAATAATTACCTTGGTGGCGGCTATTGGGTTGGAGGCTATATGATGAATCCCGTTACGGTGAGAGCTCCTGCGCAAATGGTTTGGGACGAGTTGAGAGTTAGTTATAAAAAAGTAAGTGATGGTTTATACGCAGCGTGGGGTCCGGAGGCATGTTCTAAGCTCATTTCCGCGGCATGTGATGCAGGAGTTCATTTCTTACAGCTTACGAAGTTCGATGATTTGGTTCTTAAGAACAAGCGAGTAGGAGGAGTTGTTGTAAATTGGATGCCCGTTTCAGCTTTACCAAGAAACATTACCTGTGTAGACCCTATCGCGCTAGAGAGCAGGATCGTCGTTGATGCCTCTGGACACGATTCAGTCGCAGTCAAGAGGCTAATGCAAAGAGGTCTCATTGATTGGAAAGGAATGGATCCTATGTGGGTAGATGAGGGGGAAGATGCAGTAGTGGAGAACACAGCAGAAATATTTCCAGGTTTAGTGGCGACAGGTATGTGTGTGACGGAGACATTTGGTCTGCCTAGAATGGGACCCACATTCGGCTCTATGCTTCTTTCTGGAAAAAAGGTCGGAGAGATCGTGGTTGACAAGTTGAAAAGGTTATCTGAATTTCCGAGGTTAAGGTAGGTTAAACTAAGCTATTGCGCTTAGGAGCTGATTGGCTCGAGAATGATCTGCTGACAGTATTAAAGACGTCAATACTGGGCATGACGCACTTTTCTTCTGTCAGAAGCCGAACGAATTATTAACAGGTCGATACTCCTTAGATCCGAAAAATCTATGTCCAACGAGCGTCGAAGAAGCGAGAACCCTTCATCTCTCGGATTAGACACCTACGAAGTGATAATTGTAGGATCCGGACCGGCCGGTTATACCGCTGGAGTGTATACTTCTAGAGCCAAATTAAATACCCTCCTAATCTCAGGATCTCTACCCGGTGGACAGCTGATGACGACGAGTGAAGTAGAGAATTATCCCGGATTCCCTAACGGCATTTTTGGCCCTGAGTTGATGATGAACATGCGTCAACAGGCAGAAAGATTTGGGGCTAGATTATTAGATGATGAAGTAGCGGAGGTTGATTTCAAGAGGAGGCCCTTCAGAATCAAGACTTATGGCCAGGAGTTTAGTTCTGAGTCGGTTATCATTTGTACTGGCGCATCGCCCCGAAAGCTGGGCTTAAAGGGAGAAGCGGAATTCGCAGGTAAAGGTATTTCATATTGTGCGACATGTGACGGACCTTTTTTCAAAGGAGAAGATATTGCGGTCGTAGGGGGAGGCGATACTGCAATTGAAGAAGCGACCTTCCTTACAAAATTTGGGAAATCAGTAAAAATCATACATAGAAAGGATTACCTCAGAGCTAGCAAGATTCTCCAAGAAAAGGCATTCGAGAACCCCAAAATCGATTTTGTCTGGGATCATGTGGTATCTGATATCAGAGGAAATAGCAACAAAATCAATAGTATCTTGGTCAGGAATATCAAAACTGGAGAAGAGAGAAAGATACCAGTTGGTGGCCTTTTCGTCGCGATAGGCCACGAGCCGAATACCTCTATATTTAGGAACCAGCTTAATCTTGATGATCGAGGGTATATTATTCTAACAGAGAATACTAGAACGAGCGTCGATGGGGTGTTCGCTGCGGGCGATGTGCACGACTACAGATATCGTCAAGCAATTACGGCTGGAGGATTTGGATGTATGGCTGCGTTAGACGTCGAGAAGTGGCTAGTCGAGATCCGAGGAACAGGCCTCTAGTATTTAGTGGTATCTGGGCTAATTGGTATCGAAGGCGAGTGATGGGAGATGCTTAGATTCAGCCATCATTTTGGCAATTTGTTTCTCATCGAACAATCTCAAGTGCTGATAAAGTGTCCTAAATTTCCTACCATCATCTGCAAAGATGCCGACAATCGTGCCTCCTCTCTTCATTCCTTGTGAAATCCGTAGCATGGCAGACATCACCGCACCAGTCGATGGCCCAACAAACAGCTTTTCTCTTTCAGCCAATTCCTTTACCATCAAAAATGATTCGTCGTTGGTAGCTGTAAACCATTCATCAACAATATGTTTTCTTCGAAGGAAGAGGTCTGGCATGGCAGATTCTTCAAAATTCCTCAAACCCTGTAATAGATGATTTCTTTGCGCTTGAACCGCCACGACACGGATATCTGGATTCCTTTCTTTAAGAAGCGTAGCAGTGCCTGTGATTGTTCCTCCAGTACCACACCCCGTCACGAAATGGGTTACACTACCATCAGTTTGTTCCCATATCTCAGGTCCGGTTGCTTCATAATGGGCCAAAAAATTAGCATCATTTTCATATTGATTAGGCATGTAGTACAGATCAGGCCGGGGCTTCGAGATAGCCTTAGCAAGAGCTATACTCTGATCAGTTCCTGTCCCCACCCGAGGGCATAGATCATCTGTCGTTTCATGTACGATTGCTCCTAATTGTCTCAGTAATGATTTGGTCTCTTTACTTACTTTTTCGGGGATAACTATCTCAACCTTATAACCTAGAGCGGTGGCTATCCCAGCCAGAGCAATTCCTGTATTACCTGAGCTAGGTTCGATGATTATGCTCGTATTCTTTCTAAGTAATCCCTTTCTTTCACCATCTTTAATCATCCAATATGCTGGTCTATCTTTTACTGATCCAAATGGATTATACCATTCGAGCTTAGCATAGAATTTTATGTCTTTGGTTGAAAAAGTTGAAAGTGCAACTAGTGGGGTATTCCCGATACGTTCAGCAGCTTTCGCTTCAGTTAAAGTAGCCATTCCTCTACTTTCCCTTTTTTATGATAAATTCCAGGTCTGGTTTGATCAAGTTCACCGAAAGGAGCTCATGACCGTTCCTATTGACCCATCTTGAAATATCTTCTTCAGAGGCAGGATCATCAGCGATTACTTTGATTATATCCCCTTTGGCAAGTCGTTCCATTTCTATTTTTGTTCTAAATACTGGTTCAGGGCAATACAAACCCCTAACATCAATTGTCTTTGTCGGAACAATATCACTTTTGGCATTCAAGGATTAATTTAGTTGAAGTTCCCAAGATATTAAATGTTTAGAAACATTCTGACAATCTTCTATCGAAAAAGATCATAGATTCTATCCCTAACTAGTGACTTTGCATTACCAGTCTCAGTGGGAGAATATTCATAACCTCTTACGACTGCTATAGGAACTCTTTCAGTTTTACCCATTACGAGCTCTGCTGCTGATGCAAGCTCGTCAGCGACAGCAATTTCGGTAATCCTGAGTATATTGCCGTACATGTCGGCTAGTCCTATGTAGCTCTTTATCGGATCCATACCTGACACTCCAATCGCGACATTTGTCTGTCCCAATCTAAACGGTCTCCCAAACGTATCTGACACTACAACAGCGATATTCACACCAGAATTCTCATAAATAGTTTGCCTTATCCGTTTTGCCGAGAGGTCTGGATCGAGGGGTAGCAGCGATACAAACTTCTCCTCATGAATACTGACATTACTTTGATCTACGCCAGAGTTTGCACAGACAAACCCATGTCTAGTTTCAGTGATGATCAGATTTTCCGAATACCTGAGTAAATCTCTTGCCTCCGTAAGAACTAACTCTACAAATCGAGGGTCCTTATTCGTCTTGCTGGCTAATTCCAATGCGCGATCTGACGGCTTTACCGTGGACAAATCCAGAACGCGACCCTCAGATTTTGAAACAATCTTCTGCGTAACTACCAATACGTCATGATCCCTCATTGAGACTTTAGTTTCGTGAATCGCATCCATTATCAATCTGCCAATATCATCGCCCTTTGTTACATCCTTATCTAAGGGGATGGGTATGATTTGCAAGGATTGGAATGACAACTGCAAAAATCTGAAATCAGCTATACATTAGCTAAAACTGCTTTGCCGAACCTTTTTTCGAGCAAATTCAATAAAAGCGATAAATCGCGAATCTCTATTACCGCATCAGCGCTTTCTCTTATTACGTCCACTGGGCAGAATCCAACCGTGAATCCGGCGAGGGCAAAAAGTTTCAGATCATTTGCCCCGTCAACAACGACAACAGTATCTTCCCTTGCAACTCCCCATTCTCGCAAAACATCCTTAATTGCAGCTGCCTTATCAGAAGTGACTCTTACGAGGACATCCTCTAGAAATCCGTTGGAAAAGACTAGCTCATTTGAAAATATTCTATCAAGACCTAATAACTCTTTCAATCTGTCAGTGATTATGGAGAACCCACCCGAAACAGCGATCAGCTTCCAGCCAGATCGCTTTAAGGTTTGGCACAGTTCCATTGCTCCAGGCATAATTTGTAGATTCTCGCCCAGTTTCTTGGCATCACTGTATGGGATTCCTCTTAATGCGTGAACTCGTCTTATAAGACCCTCTTCCCAGTTGATTTCACCACGTATTCCCTGCTTCGTAATGTCCCAGATCTCCTTTTCTTTTTCAGGTCCCATAACCTGAGCCAGAACCGGGAGATACTCAGCATTTAGAAGTACTCCTTCAACGTCAAAGACGACAAGCATCTCCTGGATATTGTTCAGACCTCTAATTTTACTATATATTAACTTTGTTCACAAAAAAACGTGTAGAACGAACTCAGTACTGGAGCTACGAAGAGGACTAATATTCGGACAAATAATTTTTATCTTAACACGAAGGAAAAGCATTATATCATGAATTTACTGAAGCATGTATGAATGAACGACGAAGCGACGGTTGAGGCTAAATTCCTAGTTCCAGTGAAACAAGTAGATAGAGCGATCAAACTATCGGATGATGCAAAGAATGAGCTGAAGATCATTGGAATGATGGATGATAAAGGGAAGCTCAAATTGAAAGGCGTTAGTCCACGTATGCTTAGGCGCATGAAACTCGAGTCAGTGGACTGTCCCGTTCTTCAGACTGAAGTCGGATTTATTCAATGCTATGTGTGTAAGAATTTTCATAGCAGGATTTCAGGACAGGTATACTGCAGAGGAGAGCCTTTATAAGTTTCACCAAAGCCTTCAATCTTTAGCATTGAAGCCGATATCCTTCAGATCGTCTTACCAAAACTTCATAAATAGAGCATAATCTGCCTTTCTTAATTGAAGATTCAAAAAGAATACGGAATCACGGTAAAGAAAGATGACAATCTAAGCGATTGGTATACGCAAGTTGTATTAAAGACCGATCTTATCGACTACGGTCCTTCAAAGGGATTTATTGTATTGAAGCCCTATGGATATTCTATCTGGGAATCGATCAAACAAGTTGTTGATGTTCTTCTGAAGGCTTCTGGCCACCAAAATGCATATCTTCCGACTGTAATCCCCGAAAGTTTGTTAAGAAAGGAAGAAGTCCATTTCACGGGGTTCAATTCAGAAGTATTCTGGATAACTATGGCAGGAGATAATGTACTGCAAGAAAAGCTCGCCTTGCGCCCAACATCAGAGGCAATTGCTTATCATTTATTTTCGAACTGGGTTGATAGTTATAAGGACCTCCCCTTAAAACTTAATTTCTGGAATTCCGCGATGAGGGCCGAAATAAAGTCTACAAAGCCATTTATCAGGAATTCAGAATTTCTTTGGCAGGAGGGTCATACAGTACATACTGACAACATGGAGGCGGAAGCGGAAGTTAGATTCATACTCGATCTGTATGAGATGATCTTGGCAGATTATTTGGCGATCCCGGTTTTGAAGGGAACAAAAACTAAGAAGGAAAAGTTTGTTGGAGCTGTCTCGACAACTACGCTTGAAGGCATAATGCCAGATGGAAAGGCATTGCAACTGGCCACTTCCCATAACCTAGGTCAGAATTTTTCTGTCCCATTTGAAATAAAATTTCTTGGCAGCGACAATCTTGAACATTTTGCTTGGCAAACTTCGTGGGGTATATCATGGCGATTGATCGGGGCGTTCATCATGATACAT
This sequence comes from Nitrososphaeraceae archaeon, assembly GCA_035643435.1. GTDB lineage: Archaea > Thermoproteota > Nitrososphaeria > Nitrososphaerales > Nitrososphaeraceae > TH5896. The sequence continues at coordinate 14,862 of DASQQK010000012.1, forward strand.
GGGGACGACCGAGGTCTGGTCCTGCCCCCAAAAATCGCACCTATCCAGGTAGTTATGGTCCCGATCCATAAAGATGACCATGATGTTGTGCCCAAATCTACTGAGCTTGCATCAGAATTAACAAGGGCAGGAATCAGGGTTCATGTAGATACTCGTGATCAGTTTACAGCGGGGTGGAAGTATAACGATTGGGAAAAAAAGGGTGTGCCCCTGAGAATAAGCATTGGTCCCAGAGAGATAGTGAAAGAAGAACTAGAGGTTGTCAGAAGGGACACTTTGCAGAAGGAGATAATTCCTCAGAGTAATTTGGTCAAAAGGGTGACGGAGTTGTTAAATCTTGTACATTCCAGTCTACTCAATAAGGCGAGAGAGGCCCTTCGCGGTAGTATGGCTCACGCAAGCACCTTTCACCAATTTAAGGAGATGATCCAGAAGCAAGTGGGCTTTGTTTCTGCAGGATGGTGTGGTGACGAAATCTGTGAGATTTCGATTAAGGAGGAAACAGGTGCGGACATAAGGCTCGTACCATTTGAAAGTGAAAATAGAGGGGACTCTACAACCAAATGTGTTTATTGCGGTAAAATTGCAGGAACCATTCCAGTGTTTGCTAGGGCTTACTGAATCCGAACCCTAAAGTTTCTTAGGGCAACTACCAGATATATAGGTCGTTAGGAGCATTACTGCGATTGACACTGGATTGGTTATTTAATCTATTTGATAGTTTTGGATATCTTGGCGTTTTTGCAATTAGCTTTATTGGAAGCATTATAGTATTCGTGCCCGTACCCTATTTTCCCATTCTTGTGGCAGCTTCGTTGAGTGAGCAATTGGATCCGAACTTGATTTCCCTGGTTAGCGCGGTAGGAGTTTTGTTGGCAAAGATGATAATATTCTATGCAAGTTACTATGGCCGAAGTGTTCTAAGCGAAAAGACGAAGCAAAGGATGTTCCCACTTCAGAAAGTCCTTCGTAGGTATGGAGGTTTGGGGGCATTCATAGTCGCATTAACACCGTTGCCAGATGATATCGTGTATATTCCTCTTGGTTTAGCAAGGTACAGTCCGTGGAAATTCGCTATAGCCACGTTCACCGGCAAGTTCATACTTAATGAAATAATCGTATGGAGTTCCGTAATTTTGGGAAGGCCCTTTCTTGAATCATTTATCTCGACGGATATAGATCCTCTTTACCTGACCCTTGGGATTATTGCGAGCGTGGCTGTGTTGGTCAGTATTGTATATCTGTCCGTACGTGTGGATTGGAATAAAGTAATTGGAAAGTGGTTCCCTTGGGCAGTAGACGGTTCAGATAACGACGATATTCCTAACAAGTCAAAATCTACTTAAGAGATTTGATGACGAATATCGAAACGAAGAGACAGACATTAGCTATGATGGCTCAATAACTTTATAACTGATACCAGAGATTTAGACTATATGCAATCAAAATCTCACCTGTACAGCTTGTACTTGGCCGCCAAGGTTTACATTTACAAACTCCTTAGAAGTAGGAAAAATAACCGGGAAAACGAAATATCAGCCTGATGCAGATAGAGCAGAAATAGTATATCGGCAGGGTAGTAATTAGTTCTGATGAATTGCAAAGAATAGACATATTGAAAGCCGCTGCCTCTGAAGTTTTTAGGGAGACTAGAAATCTTATTGGTAAGCCTGAAAGCGCTGAGACGTTTGGAAGAGGGGCGGGAGGGGACCTCACGTCGAAAATTGATTTGGTTGCGGAAAAAGCCGTACTCGATACTATCGAAAGATTTGATTTTATGCCTACAGTTATCGGGGAAGAATGTGGAACAATTCACGGTGAAGATGGTTTCTTAGTAATGGACGCCGTAGATGGCACCACCAATGCGACCCGTGGAATTCCGTTTTCTTGCTGCTCACTTGCTTATGCAACAAATCATAACTTGAGCTCGATAAGTGATGCTGTCATCATTGATCTGAATACGGGAGATCTTTACGAGTCTTCTACGAACAGGGGCGCTTCGATGAACGGGATCAGATTAAGGATTAGTGATAATTACATTCTCAGAAGCAAGAATGACCTTGTCGTAGGTATTAATATTTCTGGGATGAGTGCTGCGAGTACTGAAAAATTGGCAAAAATTATATCACAAGGTTTGCATCTTAGACACTTAGGTGCAAATGCACTCGAACTATGCTTTTTTACTCGAGGTTTGATTGATATGTATATTGATCTTCGGGGCAAGATCAGGGTAACAGATTTGGCGGCTGGGTACCTGATAACAAAAGAAGCGGGTGGGATGCTATTTGACCCTTGTGGTGAAACTCTGGACTCTGATTTATCGCTCCATAATAGAATATCATTTATTGCCGCCAAAAGTAAAGAATTTTTTCAACTATTCCAAGGAAGTTAGGAACGGGGAAGTTAAGCGCCCGGGCCGGGATTCGAACCCGGGTCGAAGGAGTGACAGTCCCCCATACTAGACCGGACTTTACAGAGCTTGTTGACTCGCTCTTCTATACTACCCGGGCGCAAAGTTAACCAGTGAATAAGAAATATTAATTAAAAATGTTTTGTTTAATTAGAGTTCTAATGCCAGTCTATACTTGGTTCAGATCGAGTCCCGCTTAGTATATGATTAAATTATAGCCATACAAAGGCTAACTGAGAGGGGCCCGTAGCT
>DASQQK010000013.1:0-4142 GCA_035643435.1 Nitrososphaeraceae archaeon
TGTCACAATATCATGTTTAAAAATATTATTAGAACGATTGTGTAGAAGTAGTATATTGAATGCTTGATATCCTATATCTATACTATGTTTAGGACTCCTCTCATTCCAGCAGCGTCATGCCCAACAACAGCACAGCGAAAATCAAAGGTTCCTGCTTGATTAGCCATGAAATTTATTGTTTCTGATTCCCCTGGTTGTATAGGATCTATCCTAATGCCAAGCTTTTCTATTTCAAAGCTATGTGCCACAGTACCAACATTCTTGAAGAGAATTGTCACGTTATCTCCTCTATTTATGGTTATTTGTTTGGGAGTCAAGGAAAACTCTCTAGCTTCAATAACGATTTGATTCTGTGGAGTTTTGTATGTTTTATTTTCTTCAGTCTTTGGTATTTCAGGGTTCCAGTCCTTGAAAGTATCATTTAATATTTTATCCTGCTCAAACATCACGTGGATGAATGGTTGCTTCATTCCATTTGGGAGTGTAAATTCTGTCTTAACAGGATCAAAAATTGGACCCTCAGGTGTAATCTTTATCGGTCTTACAATCAGATGCGTATGATGAAGTTGGCCAGAGAACGTCTCATTTGACATTAATGGCAATCCTTCACTGGTTGTAAAGTTGTAATTCCGATCTCTAACATTCTGTGTAGTCATAAAATGTACCCATTTATCTTCATCCACGGTTTTCCCATTTACAATGATGTCACCTACGCCCCAAAGAGCTCCATAAGTGAATATTGTGGGAAATAATGGTGAATCAATTCCAGTGTTGCCATGAATCCATGCGGCTGTGATCACGCCGCCACCACTTTCAAATCCTGGAAATGGTGGCTGATATAATTTCTTGAGCTTAATCTCGTATTGATTTCCAGCCGGATCACTAAAATCGACATTCACTGAAGCATTGTCAATGGTAGTTTCAGGATGGGCAGGCAAGTCGTATGGCTGACGATCCTTATATATGACTTCAAAACTTCCATTTACAATACTTGCCTTATTGCTGACTGGTGTTGGTATAGTTGTCTGGGTAAATTTTGTTCCATTCACATTTGTCTCTCTCATGGCAAGTGGCACACCAGCCATTATTGGAAATTTTTCAAATAACTTCTTTACGGTTCCCTCTGCCTTACTAATCTTATATTCTCCAGTGTTCATGGGGAACTCCGGAGTACCAAATACTTGTTCGTCTAACTTGGCAGGCCCAGGAAGTATCCAGTAGACTGTATTGCCAGGTTCTTGAATTACTTTAACCTCGCGCCCTCTATCTGGAATAGATTTATTCGCAACGGTGGTAGATGCGATTGATGTCAAATTCATTTTAGATGGTGCGGCAAAAGATAGAGCCTGAAATGCTCCTGCTGATAACAAAGCAGATAAGACTACCGATAAAACAAGCATCCCAATCATGAGGGCGTGAATAGATTTACTCAATATCTTTATCATCTGACCACTGGTCAATAGATTTAATAAATTCTCTGACATTTCTCTAAGCTGGGTCTCATCTTTAGGACTGAGCAGTTTGAATTTAAAGACCTCAACCACATGATGTGTTACGACACATGTTTAGAATGACATAAAGGTCTCAACGTCTCTAAGAAATAGAGTCTGAATGGTCATAATATGATGTAGAATATGATGATAATCCCAGCTACGTCCGCTTCTACTAAGTGGTTGTTGTATAATACAAAAACTTACAAACTATCGTTATGCAATGAGGACTTTGTTGTTGTTTAGTGAACCAGCTATTCCTTGTATTATAATAGAACACAGTGTCAATAGTTGACGACCACTTCCCATACTTACGAGCGTGGGCTATAAAATATTATCACTGCTCCCATTACAGCAATTAGAGATCCAATTACTTCATATCGATCTGGCTTTTTCTTATCTATCAAGATCCCCCACAGAATTGAAGACATAATAAAGATCCCGCCATAGGCTGCATATACTCTTCCAAATTCGGCAGGTTGCAGAGTTGGAATCATTCCATAAATAAACAAAACTACTCCTCCAAGTATCCCAAAAAGTACTCCCTTTCTTTCCCGTATCCATTTCCATATCATATAGCCCCCTCCTATCTCAGCCACAGCTGCAACAAAAAATAATGCAATACTTGTACTTACAAGTAAGGTTGTATTGGGGTCTGGCAATATCAATCCTGTTTCGACCACAAAGATTCCTCTCCCTTTCTAGGAGCGTAGAATATTATTCCTATGCCCACTATCGCAATGATCGCACCAATTATATCATAAATATCTGGGACCGCCCCCTCAAAGATTAAACCCCACATGAGAGCCATGACTATAAAGATACCCCCATATGTTGCGTAAATTCTGTGAAAATAGGTTGGTTGAAAGGTTGGGACTATTCCATACAAGAATAGAATGAAACCACCTACGGCACCCAATATCCAACTCATATCCTCTCTAAGCCACAACCAAATTAGGTAGCCACCCCCGATTTCACATATGCCTGCAATTAAGAAGAAAAATAGTGAAACTAGGATTTTGTTGATCTTTGCATTAATCAATATTCCTGCTCTCTTTAAGACAGAGTTATTTGTATACTATTAGATCTCTGTTTACAAAAAGCTTTTAGCACTTCTGATAATGTACAAGTCAAGACGATATGCATATAAAATGCGCAGATTGTGGATGCTCCCCGGAAGATTGCAATATCAGTAATTCGCCTAATGAATGTACAAATTGTACATTGGAAGAATGCTGTTGCTGGACAAGTAAGAGGTCGCAGATCGAGTTAAAAGTACAAGTACAAAATGTGGAGAGAGGCGGCGTATCTCCAGCTAAACTACGCATACTCATGGCTAATTGTATCACAGTTGTTGGGGGAAAGAGAAATAACATACATTTCTCCGTATTACATTCAGTGATTTGAACTACGGCGGATCTGGAGATGATAAGAAAGAGGAGCATCCATCAGGCTAGGACTTAAAGCCAATATCAATCAGTTTCTGCTTTTGGTATTAGTTAATGCCTTCGTGGGCGCAATGATTGGTTTGGAGCAAACTGTCGTTCCGCTTCTTGGAAAAGACACCTGGGTTAGAATCTAATGTATTAATACTTTCCTAGTTTTGGAGCTATTAAGGCTATACTCAATCTTTTTGCTGGCAATTTATCTGACAGATGGAATCGAAAAAAAGTATTGGTCTTAGGATGGATATTTGCTATACCTGTACCACTCCTTCTACTTTATGCGCCAGATTGGCAATCAAACGATTTCAGCAGGATACACAACCATGTGTCCTCTAGAATAAAAAATCCAGGTTATTTTTGGACAGAAAAGGAAGAATCTTACTTTCAATTGCATTCTGTGCATTATAATTGACATCAAATGATAATAGCAGATAAAACTTTAGATCGCTGTCATTACCTTCATTTCTGTCTTCGATTACACCATTTCGCTCTAATTCACCCTTTTCTATCCTGATTATCGGAATCGTAGCGCGAATCACATTCTCGTACTTTCCAATAGAATATTCTTGTCTGCCCAATTTTGATTCAAAATCTTCTTTTATTGATGCACGCAGGACAGACTGTAAAGCATAGTGAGTTGTTTCTTCTCTTGTCAGCAAAGGAACAAGACCGTTTCTGTATGCACTAGCAAGCAAGGCACCAAGGTGATCTGCAATCCCTACGAAGCGTATTTTCACATCAAGTTCTAAGATTTGATTACACAGATTGAACGCTGCTTCGCTAAAGGTAGGTGATGATTTTCGTTCGGGCATTTCATTTCCTTCGTGATCATGTTTGAATAAGCCTTATAACTAATTTTCCTTCTGGTTGGCTGTAGAAATTTTTGGATATGTTTGAGCCATGGCATTTTCACTTAGGGGCTATAGGTTCCTGAAAAGTATTCCCATCATCGTCACTGGTTGCCAAGATGAGACGATTTGGGCCTGAGGGTATCTTCTCCAGCAAGACAAAGGCCTTCATTTTTTCTTGATCCGTTCCCTGCATTGTTTTTATTTCAACTATGTAGAATGGAGGTAGTGATGGGGATTTATCCTCCAGCTCACGAACAAGTAAATCATCTATCAGAGATGGGTCAACTTTTGAAAGATACGTCTGATACGAAGTCTGTAGGCCATGAAAAACGCTTCTTATCTGCTGTAATTCGTCG
>DASQQK010000014.1:0-55889 GCA_035643435.1 Nitrososphaeraceae archaeon
CCTGACTATGTCAGATAACGGCACCTTTGCTTTTTCTCCAACTACCTTTAGGTCGAGTTTTATTTTGCCGTTTTTATCAATATTTATGATATTATATGTATCTTTGAAGATTCCTCTATACCGCCATGAACATGCTGTTCCTGCATACGCGATCTGTAATCTTCCCAGATTCCATAACCATGGCCTATGCTTGTGCCCGCAGATAACCAGATCAACCCCAGACTCCAAACACGCTCTCAGCATATCACCTGCATCTAATACGCCTACAAGATTGGTGTAGCCAGTATCAGGTATCGCAACCAGATGATGATGCATAGCAACTATTTTCACCCTTCTTCTTCCTCGGAATTCTTCTGAATAATTGCTCATTGTTTTCTCCATCCAGAGTATTTGCCGATGTCCTACTTCACCCTCATCTCTATCAGGCCGCGCAGTTCCTATGGTGAAAATAACGATATTACCATTATCCAATTCCCAAACATGTTTTGAAGTAGAAGGAAAGAACTTTTTGAACAGTAGATATCCAGTGTGTCTATAATCATGATTTCCTGGCAAGATAATGATATTTGGACAATCAAATCTTTGAATCTCCTGTTGTACCGTTTTGTACTGATAAATTATTCCCTCGTCAACCAAATCTCCAGAGATGATTATTGCATCTGGTCTTAACTCATTATTGATTTCATTGACAATGTCATCAAATGCATTCTGTTTAAAAAGACCACCTACATGAAGATCAGAAATTTGAACAATCTGCATATTGCGCTCTACAGTTTCTTCAATAGGATTATTATATTAGGGCTTCCCCTTACTTGTATGCGATATTCTGTATGAGAGTCGGAACGTAATGGTCTTTTAGCGAACCGTTAGTGTCATGGTAACCCCAACTAACGCACAACGATGATCCTTATTATTTATATACTATAGGCTTAAAGAATGACTAATGGTCATGATTACTAATTCTTATTGTAATAGGAGATTTATGGCACTTTTCGTTCTGGTGCCGGTAACAGCTTTGCTTCTTTCGATTTCCCTGATGCAGTCATTGCAACCAACAAACGCTATACAGCCAGTCGATCAGTTTCCTCTGTCGATTACTTCTCATGCAGCATATACGAACCTTGGAGGGGATCTGAGAGGATCGATAGAAGGACTTCTTAGTGACCTGACAGATCTAGCCAGTTCTACTGGTGAACAGCTTACCGGTAAAATTGCTAGCTCTGCGATTAATTTGAATAATGGAACTGTAGAGAAGGTATTGTTAGGAAATTGGTCTCTTGACTCGGAGCAGGGTGGCAGGCCGACCTTACTTGTGGATTTTAATATACTGAATAATATCAATGGGATTCCTACTAGACAAGTTGCAAATGAGAACTTTATGATTGGTAATTTGACTGTAAGTTCTATGCAGCAAAATGATGGAAATACTGAGATTGGGGGTTTAGTGGATGTCACTCAACTGCAGGGAAACCAACAACAACGTGTGTGGAATGATGTCGGAGCTAGATTATTGCTAACAAATGGTGTCCTCGTCTTAACTTTAGACGAAAATTCTGAGCCAGGACAGATATTTGCTCGGAATCCAATCGTAGGGTTTATAACGCAATAGACTTTTGTTATGCGATATATTACTTGCTGCGTCCTCGTCACTTAGTACTTACTGGGGCGGCATCCTTCTAATTTTATGTGGATATAGAACTGCAGTGTCGTGGTAAGTACTGACCACAATGACTGCAATAATAGGAATCAATGGTTGAATCATGTTATCTCATTATATCTTGAATTAAGTGAGACGACTAATGATACCTTGTAAATCATTAGCATTTCCTATCAAGTCCCATTCCACAATGCCTCCACAACCAGCGGGTTGTTCAAGAATTTGGGATGCAGCAACAACCTCTATCTAATCTAAGTCTGCTTTTTTATGAAAACATATGAGATGTTATTAAGTTCTGGTGTGTTTTTCGGGCGCGGCAAGCACGAAGTTAATAATTATCTTTCCAGTTAGTTTTTCATCGTCATAATGCCCAATTGCAAGAGGAGTCAAGGATAGAAACACAATTTGTCTTATTCTGCATCTTTTAGATTCCTATTTTGATTCAGGAAATGATGGCCTTTGTCAGTGGTAATATAAACTCGATTAGTATCTACATACCTTAAGAGTTCCTTATCTACCATTTCTGCAGTTATCCTCCGTAATTGTTCATGTGTAAGATGAGTTGCTTCTTTAAGGATCTTACGCTTCGTAGCACCTCCAACACACGACTTGAGTATCTCAACAAAAATCGGGGTTCGTATATCACGTTCTGAATTGTACATAGGCCATTTTATCCTTGGCGCGTTACATTATTTTATTGTATGTTATCTGGATATCTGGTTAATGGTGTGATGTCCTCAAGCTTATGTGCATGCTGTTGATTTCACCAGTTAGTGAACGTTTGTTGAAGAATATCTTGGCGAAGGTTCGATAGAGGGCACGCCTCAGTCAGGTACTCCAACAAGAAAATTGACCATCAAATCTGCAGATTTCTATAGAATAGACAAGGAAGAATCTACAGGATATTGGAACATAGTTGATCAATCGAGTTTCTTAAGACAGACAGGGACTCTACCTTCTGAAACCACGCTGAGCTGACTAATATTAGCACCGCATTTAAGATTTGCCATTGATGCACCTATATCTTGATCCGTCGTATATATCGACCATGGCACTCTATTTTTACTAAATTTTGCTAAATTTCATATATGTAAATCACCATGTCTAGAAACAGAAGAATACTTTGTCTTTGCAGATAGGAAGAGTAAAGGGAATACCAATTCGACTACACTATACTCTAATAATTGTATTTTTTTTAATAATGTTCACAGTCTCCGTGCATCTAATGCCAGAAGTGTACCCAGGATTGTCCACTACAGAATATTGGATCATGGGAATCATTTGTGCGATAATTTTATTTGTCTCAGTATTACTGCATGAGTTGGCACATTCAGTTATAGCACTAAGATATGGCGTTAAGGTTCGCCAGATAATCTTATTCATTTTTGGTGGCATGTCAGACATTGAAGAAGAAACATCCCAGGGATACCAGATCTCAAAAGATTTTAGAAAAGAATTTAAAGTAGCTGTGGTTGGACCCGCTACTAGTTTCGTTATTGCAGGAGTACTAGGAATGCTGCTGGTATTGGTATCTCAGATTGGTAATGATCTGGTTAGCGATCTAACTAGTAGTATGGCGCTAAATGTCACTAGGGGAGTACTATGGTATGGAATGATAATAAATATTGTCCTTGGAGGATTTAATCTTATACCCGCCTTTCCTATGGATGGTGGAAGGATATTGCGAGCTGTATTAGTAAGATGGAAAAGAGACTTTGATCAGGCAACGCGGACATCTGTCAAGGCAGGAGTAGTAATGTCTTACGGCTTCATGGGCATGGGCTTTCTTATCATGTTTACAGGTTCCTTTGTTGGTGGAATATGGCTGTTACTTATAGGTTGGTTCTTAAATAGTGGTGCTCAATCATATCTGTCTGAGCATGAGCTCATGGGTATTTTATCAACCATTCCCCTAGGTACAATAATGAATACCAGAGTAATTACTGTAGGCGAGTATTTACCAATAGACAGTCTCCTTAAAGATTATTTTAATTTGTATTCAAAGGACTCATTCCCTGTTGTCACCAGCGAACTTGGTGCTAATAGATTATCAGGAATGGTCACATTTAAAGATGCATCGAATGTGCCACACTCGGAAAGAAATCGGATACAAACAAACGAGGTAATGATTCCAAAGGCCGATCTAATTATAATGAGTGAAAATAGAAGTGCTAAGGAAGCCTTAATCCAGATTTCTAGAAAACGGATGGGAAAAGTGTTTGTATGCAACGATGAAGGAATATTGATTGGTGTGGTAAGCAAAACAGACATCATGAATGCAGCGAGTGAGAAAAGTGAGTATAATAAAGCCGTTAGAAAATTGCATAAGGAAACAGGCTAACTGAGAGTCAGGGATATCGCTTCTCCAATTATCCTAATAAGGGGTGCTTATTTCAAGATCCTTATGAATATCGAGGAAATCAAAGGCACTAAGGACCGTAGCCATCCACCTAGAGATGCTATTTGCACTTGTAACATGTGTGACCATGAAATTGCAAGGGATTGCGTGAAGTCAGCTTGCATGTGTTGCAAAGAAACAGATCATTCAATGATAATGGATGGGATAGAAGGATTTGTATCGACAACCCAAAAACATAAACCTGACTTAAGGAATTGAATAACTCAAGTTACCAATTCATATCTAAAATTGTCACAGTGGATTTCAAGTTAAATCCCTAATTGACGGATACAAATAGGACCGACTACCCATAAGAAGAAAATAAAGCATCAGTTACTGTGAGTGAGATTGTCTAGGAATAATAATTATAGTAACATGTGAGCCTTTGTTATTGATACCGTTCTAACAAAAAAAAGTTTATATACAATGCTCCCAGATCTGGGTAGGACATTTATATGAAAAAGGGAGCTTTCGGAAGAGATTTCAAAAACACTGACACTATCACTATTGTACTGTTACCATCCTTATTAATAGTATTGGCAGGATCTGTGGTACTGAATCCCAATTCGGTCATCAAAGTAGCATATGCCATAGAAAAGTTTGATATTGATATAGACATTGAACATAATGAAATAGAGCGAGGTGATACTCAGCACGTAACGGTTACAGTCCGCAATGAGGATACAAATAACAGAGTTTCAGATGCTGATGTCAGGTTAACTGTTGATCCACCCGATAGTGCTTCGAGCAGCGCTACAGATGAAACAGATGACGACGGCGAGGCAAGGTTTGACGTAAAAATAGATGACGATGCGGAGACTGGGAACTATGATGTTGACGTTAGAGTTTCAAAGAATGGATATGATACAGAAACAGTTAGCACATCGTTTGATGTGATAAGAGGAGATAGAGGCGATGAGAGTAGCGTAACAGTATCGGCATCAGCTGCTGCTTCAGCTTCCAGCAGTAATGCTCCAAGTGCCGCGGTAGGAACTGGGTCTGCTAGTACCGGAGGCGGTAGACTCGATAGTAGTCCGTCAGGCGCTGCCGGAGCATCAACGTCCTCAGACAAATAACTAGCTAACCATGAAACATATTTAGCTTGATATATACAGACTATTAGCAAATTGCGTATTCCAGTTGAAGGTGCAGAAAATAATGGATATATCATATTTGAAAACAGAGAGCATGCCGCTAGACTTCTGGCAGAAAGACTAAGATCTCTATTGTACCAGGTTCAGATGAAGGTTGATATTAATAAATCTAATACAATCATTCTAGCAATACCTAGAGGGGGCGTGGTTACCGGTGACGTTTTGGCTTCAATTCTTGGATTGAATTTGGATATAATTGTTTCAAGGAAGATTGGCGCTCCTGACAACCCTGAGCTAGCGGTAGGGGCAGTAATGCACGATGGCACTTTTTTTGCAAATTACGACATCTTAAAGATCTTACAAATTCCAGACAAATACATAAAAGAAAATATAGCTATACAAATGAAGGAAATCCAACGACGGCTTTTATTGTTCAGGCATTCTCAGCACTACGACCTAAGCGGCAAGATAGTAGTGTTAGTAGATGATGGTATTGCCACAGGGGCATCTATTTTAGCTGCTATACAGTGGATAAAGAAACAAAGTCCCAAATCCTTGATTGTAGCGATTCCGGTTGCGCCCAAAGACGCGATTCAGAAATTGGAAGGAGAACAAGGAGTGGGTCACGTAGTCGTCATAGAAACACCAGAGCCCTTCGGAGCTGTCGGTTCTTTTTATGATGATTTTAGCCAGGTGAATGATGACGAAGTATTAAGAATCATGGACAAGTATCGGATAGAAAAATGAGAAATTCTTCCCAAAAATCTATATCACGCTGTTATGAGCCCTTCACAGAATTAGGGTTCGCACGATATCGCTCTATAACACCTCTTGTAGTCGATCGGACACCGCAATGGGATTAAGCTTCTATAAGTCTAATTGTATCGGTTATTATTGTGTTTTTCGTGAATTTGTTGAATCACCGCACATATTATGGCTAATGGAAGAGATTTGAGAACTGTCAATGTATTACGGGCAAAGACACTAGATCGTCTTCAACCGCCCCTCCCTGCTCTTACGTCAAATTCCTAACAGAATCTCTCTGTCGGCGAGATTTTCTATGAGCCAATTGTTTCTTCATGCTATCACTCATCTGATCAAACATTTTAGCGAGATCCCATCCTACATTTGTATAGGTGTGCCGCCTATATGGTGTAACTATATTTGCAGCTACTTCATACCTTTTCCTCTCTCCCTGGGTGTCCCTTAATTTTATGTGACACCTGGCCTCTTCAATTTCAGGAGACGCTCGTCTTAAATACCTAACGAGATTTGTGAATTTGGATTTAGAGAGTTCGGCATCGAACGGATCATCAGGCAATCCTACTATGAACGCAGGAATATCTTCTTCTTCCATGCGTTCGCCAAGTAACGCAATGACATCCCTATATGTTATTATCCCTACAATTTCATCTAATGACTTCACGATTGTGTAGGTTGAATTGTTGCTTAACATTAGATCTATAATCGAGCGCAGGGAATCGTCAACTTTCGACATTGAAAGATTATCTGAATCCATGATTCCACTTATTTTAAGGTCGAGTCTAGTGGGTTTACCCTCGATTCCTACCGATTTCCTTCCGATTCTCTCAGAGGTAAGCATAGTGTGCATTATATGGTTTGATGTTATAATTCCTACCAAAGAGACACCTTTTTTCTGTTTTTCAATCACAGGGAGTTGATCTATTCTATGCCTTACCATTATACCTCTGGCAGCTGATATTTTGTCTTTGGAAATTATAGTTGTGGGATTAGGGGTCATAATATCAGAGGATGAAATTCGATCAAGCATACTACCAATATCGGTGCTTTCTGATGGAACAATTGTTTGTTCTGTTTTTTTCCCTGCTCTCCTTGCTCCAAGAACGTTACTGTCAATCATAGCTTTAATAATGCCTTTGGCCGAGATTTGGCCAATAATTTCCCCGTGGTGTGACTCTATCACTGGAAGTGCTCTGAGCCTGTAAAGGCTCATTAATCTGGCCGCGTGTCCCACATTATCCTTAAGAGAAAGAGTAGGGATCCTCTTGCCTATTATAGATGGCTTGGCAGTAGAAATATCTCGTACCGAAATAATGTCTCTTACACTTATGCCTATTACAGCCGTTCCCGCCAAATGAATAAATATATCATAAACATTTCTTTCCTTTAGTATTCCTATTATCTTTGATATAGTTGCGTCTGTATCTGATACAACTGGAGGATATTCTATTAATGATTTAACTTCCAAATTTCGAAATTCCTGTAGAGAGCTTTGTAGCTGACTGCTAATTTCTCCTCTCATAATGCTTAAACTGAAGGATCCTCTAATAACCATTTCCACCGCATCTTCTAAGATGTCTGCCAGCGGGGTTAGTGAATTAATGTTGAGTTTAGCTCGGAAGAGGGCAGAATCTGATTTATTAAAAGATTAGATTGATGACAATGATGCCATAGGCATTAGGTATGGTTTATGCAGAATCACCTATCAACCACAGCCCTATTTTTCATTTCGATCACGGTACTGAATATCTGATCTGGCTCTAAAACTGAAATTCCGGTAACTTTTCCTAGTATTTCTATAAGAATAATCCATTTAGGATTATCCAAATCTACCGGATTGCTCACCTCTTTTGCAATAATGCCTATTATGTCTCTAGTTCTTATCGAATTACAGTGTCTTTTTTCTACGGTTACTCTGAAAGTATCTTTCCCATCTATCTTTTTACTTTGCTCTAGAAAAGAAAATAGAGAGATTGCTCTTGACCTTATCTCATTCAATTCTGAATTCAGAACACAACCTATAGGAATAAGCCTTAACAGATACCGAAATTCTGTCGGCTCTCTGTTCCATAAATCTCTCATGTACTTTGCCATAAGAAAAGGATCTACATTAGTAATGCCAGTCACAATCCCAAAAATATTTGTAGTATGGAATTGTGCATTTGGGTCTCCAGTTTTGTCTAATAGATATATACACTCATTTATCAAAGCTTTTTCCCGATGCCTAAACGTAGTAACTATAAGGTTGAAGTAGTTTAGCACAGAGACCACCTCATTTAGATGTTAGTATATAACTAGCCACCCTTTACTGTGCTAAAAATCTTTATGAACCCAATTAGGGCATCACTATTGGCTAACAATCATGGTGAAATGTGAGTTATTCATTCTTGTATATGTCCACCGATATTGAATACATCAGGCAATTTCGCCTTTTTTCCTATGTTCTGTCAGAATGTGTTTTCCCATCTCTTCGATATTATCAAATCTCTTTAGACATCTTCTGCAAATATACATTTTTAGCGGATCGATTGAAGTGTCACTCTTTTTCGATAATTGCTCTTTCTGTCTTGTTTTTTGTTCGGTCGTCATCTTCCTCCCTCTGCTAATTGCTTGTAATAAGGAGGAAACAAGTCCAGGTCTTTTTGAAGGTGAAAGAAACATCGCTAGGTCTGTGGTTGTAACGATCCCAATTATCCTATCGCCTGTTGAACTAAGTATGGGAAGCTTGCGTATTCTATTTTTGATCATTATTTCGGCCGCGTCGTATACAGTTAGACCTCTATGTGCAGCAATTAGAGGATGGGAGCAGATATGACCTAATAATGTGTTTCGAAAGTAAAAATCGGAACCAACCATGACTGGATCCAATCTTCTTATCATGTCACGTTCAGTGACTATCCCGTATGGCCTACCTGCAGTACTAGGATATCGTCTTGTTCTGCTGGCATCACCAACATTATCGTGTTCTCTACCCTTTGTTACAATTATACTACCAATCTCATTCTTGGCCATTAATGATGCTGCATTGACTATCGAACTAGAGTAATCCAGTGAAACCACGTCCTCGCTCATTATTTTTTCTACTTTTGTGGTGCTCTCTTCTATGAAAGCTTCTAAGGCATCACTTTTGATCAACTCATCAACAATTTCCTGAACCTTGCTAATCGGCATTGACACATGTTCCGCTATTGCCTGTGTTGAAAAATCGGAATATCGATAAAAGTATTTAATTACCTCTACTTTGTTAGCGTAGGTTTTCTGATTCTTATCTTCATTTCCTTCTTGTTCATCTTCATTCATATGCATATTGTCGACATCTCCATTATTAGTGCATATATCAGGAGATGACAATATCTTTGTTAATATTTAATGCTATTTGAGAAACTAGCTCACAAATGAATGAAGAGATGCCCTGTAAAGTATTGATCACATTAATTTCACAGATAGAGTATATAATAACCAGGAATCAAAAAAGACCAGACGGACGCCCTATTCGCGGAAATATGCATGACACAATGAACTCGAGATGATTGTTTTGATTGCCTACTCTAGAAAGTAGCGCTCAAACCAACTGGTCGCATGTCTAGCAACCTCTTCTAAGGTTCCAGGCTCCTCAAAAAGATGTGTTGCTCCTGGAACTACTACCATTTTCTTCTTTCCTTCTATCTTTGTAAGTCCTTCCAATGCTCCTTGATTTAATGTAATGACCTCTTCATCATTTTCTCCGACAATCAAAAGGGTAGGTGCTTCGATTCGAGATAGGACTTCGTCGCCTGCTAGATCTGGCCTTCCTCCGCGTGACACTATTGCACTGATTATAGGAACTGCAGCAGCCGCAACCAGCGCTGCTGCAGCGCCAGTGCTGGCACCAAAATACCCAATTCTCAGATCCTTGACTTCAGGATTTTGTCTAACCCATTCTGCACAAGATACTAGTCTCCTAGCAAGCAATCCGATATCAAATCTATGTTCTCGAGTAATGTCGTCGACCCTCTCTTCTTCACGTGTAAGAAGGTCGATTAGCAGTGTTGCTATATTAGCCCTGTTGAGAATCTGTGCAACATATTTATTTCTTGGACTAAACCTGCTACTTCCACTGCCGTGAGCAAAAATGACAATACCCTTAATGTGTGTTCCTTTATCAGGTATAGTGAGGGTACCTTCGATCTTATTCATTTCATTTTCAGTTATCTGAATAGTTTTGCTCTTTTCTTGGCTCATAACCTTACATCCTATTAATCTGTACTATTTTTTAACATACCTATCCATGAAAGAAGCATTTATCCAATGTTCTTATATTCCATGGCAGCCCCCGGAAGTAAGTCTTGAGGTGAAGCAGCACCCCAATATTTGATCGCAGAGACGGATTTTGTCACACCTTAAAGTTATTGACGCCCTTTGTTCTAGTCCTCCTACAACAACAGAAATTTCCCTCTGCAATTACGACAGTAGAACCTTTAACACAGTCAATTTTGGGAATACAGTCGTATTTCTTAAGAATGGGTTTTACCATTCTTGTGAAAAGGCCAAGTTTTGGTATTTCTTATTTTTTAAAATAAGAATTCGAGAATTTGCTCGATAAGGTCAGAAATTTGAATCAAATTTCATTAATGGATTGAAAGATCTTCGGCTTAAAGTTGATTTCCGCTTGAAATGTCAAAAATAATACCTTTATAATGCAGGTTTTAGGCGTAATTTATCTAATCCTGTGGTCCGGACAATGCTTTAGAATGTTGAAACTAGGACTAGCTTGCAGTACAAAAAATGGAGATTTTTGATTTAACTATTAGATCGGTCGTAAGGGAGATTCGCATGACGATATTATTAATAGAATTATTGATTGCGATATGATGAAAAATCCACAGCTGTAGTATAGACCCCAGTACTGGAGTGAGGATTTTCTGAATTACGTCAAAGTTGATTTCCTGAATCGACTTTAAGAACTAAAATTTATTTTTCAAATTTGTGTTTAATCCATAGTACATGATCGGAACAAAAATGAGGATTTTCTGAATTACGTCAAATAGGTGTTTAGAAGATTAAATCATGTGATTTTCATTTTGGCTATCTTGTGGCATTAGACCAACAACACTCACGCCACAGAGTAGTAGTCTCTTGTCATTATAGTTTTAGTCTGGGATATAGTGGGGTATTGTGTAATATGATGCGCTACATTGAATGTAGCCATCATTCCAAAATTGTGAATTTGACTGGTTGCAATGGCATGTAAATGGATTGGAACATACAACATATACTGAGAATATTTGCAAAGGTTTTTCAAATGGCTATACTATCCAAATATTGAGCCATCTAAAAGGCCTGCCCCCGATGTGGTTGAGAATATACCCCGAATGAAGAGAAAGGAACAGTCCATATACAAGCCATCAGACCTCTGGACGGCAGAGGATGATTTGCTATTCTTAAAATACTGTCCTTCAAAGAGAATAAAGTGTTTTCATGCAATGTCTAGAGATACAAGCTGCAGACCTCATGAACTGTTGAAACTGCGTATTAAAGACATCGACTTTAAGAATACACCTGACGGAAACAGACAATATGCAGAAGTTTTAGTAAACGGAAAAACAGTATCCAGACATATTCCCCTGATAGATTCTCTGCCTTATATTAAGGACTATATGGATCATGAACACCCTCATCCTTCCAATCGAAATGGCATATTTTTATGCGGAACAGGAAAGAGCTTAGGAAGATCGATACGTGTAACCACTCTTCATGGGATTTATAGCAGATATAGGGTAGAATTGTTCCCAAAGTTACTTCAAGATCCAGATGTTACTGAGAAAGAGAAACAACAAATAAGGGGGCTGCTAAAAAAGCCTTGGAATCCATATATAAGAAGACACTCAGCATTGACAGAGAAATCCACTTTCTTGAAGGATTGCATTCTAAATCACACAATTCATCTAGTAATTTCTTAAACCTACTCGTCTCCTGGGTATGTTTAGATATTCCATGAAATTGGATACTGTGCGCGTTGGCGCCTTCTCTTTTATTGTATAAATACGATAATATTCGTATCTTTATCTGCTCTTGACTTAGATTTCTTTGCCTTGCCAAAGCCCGGACTTAAACTTTGTACTGAAACCCCGAAACTATAAATATATTGCAATAGGTCATGACATCAGATAGTGCAACTAGTGGTCATCCTAATCCAAAGCCTAGTGTAAGACCTCTGATGACCTATCCGTCAGAAGTAGCTTGATTGATTGACCAAGTAGGTCAGCCGACCAACTTGCCTTTTTTCTTTCCTATCCCAAATAATCCTTCTTCGCATATTATATGACCCACAAAAGAAATCGACCTACTTATGAGCTGTTGACTAGCAGTAGGGGGTCTTGTTTTTCATGTTACAGAAATATTGAAGTTCTTCCTCAAGACGTATCAGCCCCTTTAACACTCAAAAAAGTTGCTAAGGTAATATTTGCTGAGAACTATTATTATAACGGTGATCGCCGTTACCGTTTTATATGCTGCTTCGTCATATCCTTCTCTGATCAATAATCTGATAGCTTCTGGACAATCATGAAGAGTATGCGCCTTATTACAAAACTAAGGCAAAAGGTTTTTCCTTACGGTCTTGTCCATAACTGAATTTTTAATAGGTGATTAGATTACATATGCCATGTATTATTGCCGTTCTAATGATACAGAATAGAGGGGGAGTCCACAACCTCACCATATTTCTTATCAACGAGTTGGGCGAGCTTTCTTGGAAAGTTCTGTCCTGACAGCTCATTCATACTGTTATACGATCTTGGTGTTGCGTTCAACATCATATCAAAGCTTCCCACAATTATCAATTTTTCTTTAGACCTAGATATGGCCACATTCAGATCTTGAAGAGACCCTATAGCACCAACCTTTCTTTCAGGATTATTTCTTACTATAGAAAAGATAACTATATCAGCTTGTGTACCAAGTGAACCAGTAGTAGTCAGGACTTTTGCTTCTATATCAAGATACCTAAGATAGTTGGATATTACACGTCTCTGCTCAGCATATCTGGTTACTACTGATAATGACTTTGAAGGTGCAACTCTTTTCAGCTCGTAGCAAATCCGAGCACATGCTTTTGCTTCTAGATCATTATACCACGAAGTGGGTCCTGCCATCTCTTCTGTACCATTCAGGTCTACCCAAGTGACAACCTCATCTGGATTGATTATATTTCTATATTCTGGATCGATAGCATTCATCACATCCAGTCGTCGACCTGCAATATCTGGAGCTGAAGTTAAGCCATGATAATCAGCAAAATCATCCACCAGCATTGCTGATTTATCTGGAAGTCGATGGGTAGTAAACAGAGTGTCATGTTTAGCACATCGAAGTACCCATTCCATCGCGCTGAGATCATGGTCTGCTAATCCAAAAGGTCTGGATTGCTTAGGGTCACCTACAACAGTTGCGACGATACCACTTTGTGATGCCAGTTCGATTATGTTATTAATCTCATAAGTGATGGAGTCCTTCATCATATGAACACCTAATTGATTGATTCCAAGGACAAAAGGGGACAAGAGATGTTCTAGTCTTTCGATCCCTGCCTCATCGATGATCATATTATCAAACTTAACAGGGCTAGATTTCTTGGACAATCGTCTCAGAGACTGGGTGGTACAAATCACGATCTTCTTTGTTCTAACAAGATCAAGGTCATTACTAAATGGTATTGGGAGGCTATTATCCGCACCAGCAGCGTATCCACTTCTTACGCACATAAATTTCGATGCCTCAGGACCCAGAACCATACTCAATTCTCTAGAGAATTCATTGGCAGCTGAATTTGTAAATGCTACCAATAGTACTCTTCCTGCATATCCTTCAGAAACCATCTTTATTGCTAGAAGACTACCTGTGGTTGTCTTGCCACATCCTGCAGGTCCGATCACTCCTGCAATACCTCCTGAATTGATACGCCAGTTAAGGATTCTTTGCTGGTCTGGGTTGAGGTTTATCGCCACCACCACTTCAAACCACCATTAGCTCCTTAGGAATGAAAATGTCAGCTGCCAGTTTGTGAAATTCATGGATTGGTCTAAGCATATTTCGAGTAAGATTAAGCTCATCTCTCAGTATGACAATAGGATAATGAAATAATTGTCTCTTAGCTCTAGTTACTGCAATCCTAGATCTAAAACTGAGAGTAATCTTGTTGTTCCTTATATCCATTACACTGGCTTGTTCGCTGATGCAGGAAAGAAGTGGCTTATTCGGTTCCTTTCCTATTATTCTTACAATTCTACGAGGTTCTAACGGAATGTTATTATCTATTCCTGAAAGAATGACTCTTTCCTCCTCATCAGTATCATATGTATATCCCCTACATACTATGCCAGTTCTTTCTAGCTTTCGTATGGCATCATCTTCTCCATACCTGTCTATCAGAACTGAAGTGACGTGTTTATGTAGGTGAGTCTCCGCCCTCTCTTTTAAGATGGCATAGCGCTTTGCAAAAAATTGCCGTGTCATTTTGTCGTATTGCGCTGGTAGCAAGCCATCATGAGATAGTCTGGAATCTCGTTGATAGAAAAGGCATTCCTTGCTTCCTTCTAAGCCTTTATCGCACACAGGACAGAACTTTGGCCTCTGCACACGTACATGTTCACCACAGAGTACGTCATGAGCAAATTTTCTGTTAACCTTAATCTTTTCTGCCTCCTTTTCTATGGTATCCATTCTAGGAAAATATGCACCTGTAGAATGGACGATACAGGAGAAGCAGTATTTGCTCCAATTATCTTCGTTCAAACAATACCTGTAGTTTGCAAGTAGGGTGTTTGCTATCAGCTGCCATTTCTCTCGACCACTAATAGTTTTGCTTAGATCATAGCTTTTCCAGTCTAGTAATCCATAACCATCGGGATATTCTAATATGGCATCAATTCTCCCTTCATGATGGTCTTTTATGTTAGTGATTGTGACTTCCGTAACGACCTTTTCAGGTTTTTCATGCTTCTTCATCAATCTCCTGGTAATTCCTGTAACAAGTCCACGATAGCTCTCATTAATACGATCTTTGAAATCATGTTGGACAAATCTATTCTCCTTATGAGCTGCTTCCAAAGTATCTTTAATGACAACATCTACCGTTTCACCCGATTCCTTTACTATCTTCTTAGCAAGACTCTCATAGTCATCTATTCTGTCTTGCCAATTCTCCAAGATCGGACCTCCCATACATAGGCTCATTATGTCATGAACCGTATTAGCGATTAGGTAGTCCTTATCACTTGTAATTGCTCCATAGGGATAATCCAATTTGAACAAATTCTGACATACACATGCAGTAGCTATCTCTGATGACTGTACGAGATGGGTCTGCGACCTTCGTAAGTAATCATAAGTCTTTCTTACATCGATGATATCGGTATTCATGTGTGTATTTTCCTCCTTGGCAGCCGCCGCAGCCGAAAAAAGTGGCTCAGACAGTGTCGTTAGATCGTCCTACTGAACCACTATCCATATTTAAATGCCATAGGACATCTGGGGGAGGGAGGGATAACACTTCCTTACCATAATGTTCTGATATCGGATGCAATGCCTGTACATATGTGTTAGCCATCGAAATTGATATCAGACGTCAGATATGTACTAAATAGTGTATTAATAGCTAAATTGTCATGTCGTATATGCATAAGTACTATCACATTTGCATGATCTTTCGGTCTTTTTTGTGAAATCTTTTAGTCACAAACCTAGAAATTAGGATCTGAGGAAGTGAATACTTCTTATCTTTCAGAGTCCTTATTTTTGTCTATCGATTTTGTATTTTTGTTTATAACTATATTTTATTAAAAAAAAGGATAAAAAGAAAAAGTAAATTCATCCAGCATTTCATACGACAGAAAAAGAGGATAGCTAGCTAGCAGCTGTCCGATCTAAAGACGGAGAGATGATATTATATGCATAGTACATAGCTTCGTTTCAAAATATTTAGTCTTCAAATATAGCTTGAAGCACCATACTAAGAAATTAGAAGCTAAGAATTGGGCGTCGCTATACTAGTTCCAATAATATGTATTGACTTAGAATTCGGGGAAACATAAAATGAAATTTCCGCACGCTGTGCGCCATGGAGTTCAATGGCTTTTAGAAGCGCACCCGATTGTAAGTTATATACTCCCAACTGTCCTCCTTCAAATGGGGCAGTATATACTTTATTTTTGTTTGTTATTGTCTCTACTTCAAAGACACCCCCAACTGCCGTGGTAGTGTCTATATTCTTTGTGATATTATCTGTTAATGTATTAATTATTGAAACTAGAGGTTCTCCTAAGATAGTTACTGAAAGTAAGGATCCTGGTTGCGTAGTATTAGAGGGCGATGCAGTAGCATAATCGCTAATAGAGAGTCTCATAGGCCTGTTAGGTACATCTATCTCATCTAGCACGTGATGACCATTTACCAACTGAAGCATAGTAACTTGAGCGGCGAGTAAGGCAGTAATAGCTAATAACATGACAAGTAATGATGTTACAGAACCAGTCTTAAAGAATGATAAATTTATTTTTATGCATGTATTCATCATTCCTATTTATTACAGGATGACGAGGCAATTAAGCATATTGTAGTCCTTTCATCGACGAGTCAATTTTCAAAGTCGAGTAAAGAAAATGAAAAGTGAGCTAAGAAAGAACTATTAAATGTTAAAATTCAGATACTCGTGCTATTCTATCTTTATGTCCTTCCCTTTCGGCACAGATTTATCCTTTTTCTTGAAGGTTATTTCGAGTATACCATTATTGAATACCGATTTGGCCGTTTCAATATCTGCTTCTTCAGGTAGACTGATAACTTCGTGATATTTTCGAGCACCAGTAGCGCTTACTTCCACAGAGTTATCATAGGATTTTATCTGAATATTTTCTTTGGTTGCACCTGGCATTTCCACTACCACCTTTACATCTTTGTCCAGAGTTGTAACTTCTGTTAAAGGTTCTCTTTCAGACGAAATAAATGGCTTGGTAAAAAGACCCTTGCCACTGAATGGTGACCTGACGTTGCCAAACTCCCTTACCTTGGGCCTGCCGTCTGGTCCAAGAGTCATAGAATAGCCATATACAAATGGGCCATACTCCTTCACCTTATCTCCTTCCTTTGTTTCGTATTCTCTCACCAGATCTTTCGGTGCTTTGTCTTGTACATCTTTAAGAACATCTTGAAATTCTCTTTCCATTTGTCTTCTCATCCCTTCGAACCCTCCGAAAACATCAGGAAAGCCGAAACCTCGTGCCCTGTCTCCCCGTCTTCCGAAAAACCTGTTGAACCAATCAAATGGATCTATATCTCCTGAACTCAACTGATTTCTTACCTGTTTGGATATTCCTATCGCATTTTATATAAGTATTAAGAGACGGTTTGATTTGGTTTCAAAAGTTAATATTATACCTTCCTAAGGCGATTACCGTGATACGCTAAGATATAATATTTGCCTGAGGTGATTACCATGATCTGTTAAGAGATAAGAAAAGAGATCCTTAGCTTAGCTCGGCATTTATAAAGGTGATTAGTCATTAATTACGATTCACATGTCCCATGAATCTTTGATTAATATATGGCTTAGTTAATTTTGAACTACATGTCAACTCCTAACGTTAATGACAAGAATCTCTCGGTAGAGAGGTTGATGACTGCATTACCACTTGAGACTGCTAACGCATCAGAGAACGCTCTTGATTTGGCCAAAAAGATGAAAGAAAAAGGCAGAGGATCCGTTGTGGTCACTGAGTATTCCACTACCACGAGTGCTGAAAGCAAGCCTGGTAATGTGCCAGTGGGGATAGTTACTGAGAGAGACATAGTGAGAAGAGTTGTCGCAGAATCCAAAGATCCTCAAGGTACCAAAGCGTATGATATAATGTCTAAACCTCTTATTACAGTCGGACCTGAAGCCACGATCTATGATGCGGCATTTATTATGACAAAGTACTCGATACGAAGACTACCCATCGTTCGTGATAATACACTACTGGGAATCATTACCTCAACAGATTTGGCGAGGAGATTGTACGAGAAAAATAAGGCAGATCCTTCATTGAAGGCTATGTCTAGGTTCGTTGATGTTGAAAAACTTGGTGAGTAGCAGGATAGTATTGGTATGACACCTGTTCAAGCGTTCTGCAGGACGTGATCCAGAAACGTTTCCAGTTCTGCCGTCGCAAGACAACATACTTTGTCTGCACCCCCATAATACACAAATAATACCCCATCTATCACACATGCTCCAGACGGGAAGACAACATTATCTACATCGCCATATATTTCATAATGTTCCTTCGGTTCTAATATGGGACTCTTGGTTCTTCCTATGACCTTTGTGGGATCTTCAAGATCTAGAAGAGCAGCACCAGCTCTGTATACTTTATCCGCACTAACACCATGATATATTATTAACCACCCTTTTCTTGTACGTATTGGGGGGGTTCCTGCGCCAATTTTTAATGCTTCCCAATCTTCTTTGGGTTCGAGAAGAATCATATATTTATCAAAATTCGTTAATGCGGTTGAACTCTCTCCCAACCATATACTTGGGCGACCTACTCCATATGATGTTCCTACCCAGGAGCTCGGTCTCTGCAACGAAAAATAACAAGCGTCTCCGTTCTTAGACAGAGCTGAATTCATCTTGTCTGGAAAAATCACGACATCTTTGTTGTCTGAACCTTTACTAGTTATAATTCCTAGGCGTTTGAATTCTCGGTAGTCCTCAGTTGTAGCCAACGCTGTAGAAACACTTGGTCCTTCACGTGCATGATCTGATAGTACAACGTAAGTAACATAGATCTGCGAGTCAATCTGCACTAAACGGGGATCTTCTATCCCGAACTTTTCATAATCTTCACTTGGACTGAATACCAATTCATTAGGTCTAGTGAAAGAGTAGCCATCTGAACTGAATGCATATCCTAGCCTCGAGATATAATTCTCATATTCTCCTACTGCCCGATACAGCATATGCACCCCGCGTCCGTCGTAAAGGGTTGCACAGTTGAAAACTGCACCAGATTCCCACCAATTTTGTTCATTAGGAATTAGGATTGGATTCTGAGCGTATCTTTTCAGAATATTATCACTAGTATGTTCAGCCAATTTTTATTCAATAACATGCAAGTTCAATTCAAGGTCTCAAAATTGCTCATAATGCCTCATATCATATTCCCACCAAATCTCATTATCTTCACACCTGAATCTTGTCGTCATCTTCGTCCACTGTACCACTAAAATCTGTTACTTAAAACTCTTCGGTTTATGAAGCGTCGAGTAGAAAGCAAATAGCTCAATCCACTGAAATCTATCTATTCTATCTCATCAATACTACCGGACAATTAGCTATTTCAGAGATCCATCTAGAAATGCTCCCTATTCCCTTTCTTTCGTGTAGCCTCTTAAGCGAACCACTACTACCCATTATTATCGCATGAACCATTTCATTTCTTGCGGTGTTTAGTATTTCATCAGCAGGATCACCCGTCTTAACAAGAGAGGTCGCCTTTATGCCCCTTCGTTTTATTTCCTTCCGTCTCTCCTGGATCATTTGTTCTGCCGCGCTCTTAACTTCCTCCACATAATGAGTCCTTGCAGTCTCAAACTTGTTCATGTCTTTGATGTGCTCTCGTACTCCACCTGGACATAGACATGTAGTGTCTACAACATATAACAGAATGAGCTCAGAACTGGTGTTTAGGGCAACTTCACATGCTCTATCTAACGCTTTAATGGAAAGCTCGGTGGAATCGAAAGGGACTAAGATTCTAGAGTTGTTCTGAATCATATTTTATAATTATGATATCTTTGCCAATAGTTTTAAGTCTTATCTGCGATAAATGATCGGTTCGCGAATAAGTTGATTTTGCCTTGACACAGCTGCTATTTGCATAGTATTCTTTTTACCTTTTTATAACCAGATTCGCATGAGTAGTTCCATCAGAGCATGAAAGATACCAACAGCCACAACGGTGATGAGGATAATAGGTACACGAACGAAAGGGATAATTCTGAAGAGAAGAATTTCATCCTGACTGTCGCTGAGGTTGCCAGCAAAGATGTTGGACGAAGGATTGCCAGAATAGATCCAAAGGTAGCCGAAGATCACCAAATACAAACTGGAGATGCGTTGAAAATATCCTCAGAAAAAACAGAAACCGTTGCCCTAAGCTGGCCTGCTCGACAGGATGATTATGGCAAAGGCTTGATAAGAATTGACGGATACCTTCGCAATAAGCTCGACGTGGGAATCAATGAGAGGGTACAGGTCACAAGAGCAGTAACAAAAGATGCAAAAAACATTACGCTTGCACCAACTGAACCGTTAAGAATACTTGGTGCAGAGGAATACCTGAGTGAGATTTTAGAAGGACAAGTTGTAACTAAGGGCGACATAGTTCCATTAGGGATTATGGGCCAAATAATCCATTTAGTTGTTGTATCTACCAACCCAACGCAAGGAGCTCTTCTAATAAAGAATACTACTAGAATAGCTATTTCAGAGGAAGCTGCATCAGCAATCGCGAAGGATGAACTTGTAACAGTTACCTATGAAGACGTAGGAGGCTTGAGAAACGAGGTCGGCAAAATTAGGGAGATGATCGAATTGCCGCTACGTCATCCAGAGTTATTCAAGAGACTAGGAATTCAAGCTCCTAAGGGCGTAATATTGCATGGCCCCCCAGGTACAGGAAAGACATTATTAGCAAAAGCGATTGCTAACGAAACAACTGCTAATTTCTACTCTCTAAGCGGGCCTGAAATAATGAGCAAATTTTATGGAGAGAGTGAGGAACGGCTAAGAAAGATGTTTCAACAGGCAGAGCAGAATTCTCCAGCTATACTTTTTGTGGACGAGCTCGATTCGATAGCACCGAAAAGGGAGGAGGTTTCTGGGGAAGTGGAACGACGAATTGTGTCCCAGTTATTGGCTTTGATGGATGGTCTTTCTTCCAGAGGGAAGGTTGTGGTCATAGGGGCAACTAATCGGGTAAATGCAATTGACCCCGCATTGCGTAGGCCGGGCAGGTTTGACAGGGAGATAGAATTAGGCGTGCCCGACAAACAGGGTAGATTAGAGATACTGAATATCCATACGCGTAATATGCCTTTGTCTAAAGACGTAGACCTGGAGAAGATATCTGAGGTCACACATGGATTTGTTGGGGCTGATATACAGGCTTTGGCCAAGGAAGCAGCGATGTCAGCAATAAGAAGGGTTCTCCCCGAAATTGACTTAACTCAGGAAAGTATTCCCCATGAAACCCTAAACAAGATTAGCGTCACCATGCATGATTTTACAGATGTTCTGCGAGATATAGAGCCTTCAGCGATGAGAGAAGTGTTTGTAGAGATACCTGATGTAACGTGGAATGATGTTGGTGGACTCTACAGTGTTAAAGAGGAATTATTGGAAGCCGTAGAATGGCCTCTCAAATTCAAGAAACTATTCGGTCGGGCCCACATAAAACCTCCGAAAGGCATTTTCCTGTACGGACCACCAGGAACAGGTAAGACACTCTTAGCCAAGGCTATCGCAAATGAAAGTGAAGCCAATTTTATCAGTATCAAGGGACCCGAGTTGTTATCGAAATGGGTCGGAGAATCAGAGAAAGGAATTCGAGAAGTGTTTAGAAAGGCAAGGCAGGCAGCTCCTTGTATCGTATTTTTTGATGAAATTGATGCGATAGCCCCAGTAAGAGGTGGAGAATTTGGTGATTCCCATGTGACAGAACGAGTGATAAGCCAACTTCTGACGGAGCTTGATGGTCTTGAGGAATTAAGAGGTGTAGTTGTAATAGCTGCCTCAAATAGACCAGATATTGTTGATCCCGCATTAATAAGACCTGGCAGATTTGATAGACTATTGTATGTTCCCCTTCCTGATTTTGACTCTCGAATGCAGATATTGAAAATACATACTCAAAAGATGCCTTTAACAGATGATGCTAACGTCGCGGCCTTATCTAAGATGACAGATGGCTATACGGGAGCAGATATCGCCTCATTTGCGTCAGCTGCTGCTATGATTGCCATGAAAGAGCATATTGCCAAGTATAAACAAGAAGCTGAGAGAGAGTCCGATGTGTTGACAGTGAATATGGGTCACTTTGAACAAGCACTGAAAAAGATACGTCCGCTTTCACCGCAGGAATTGAATTGGTACCAAAGAACGGCTCAAGAATTTGGAAGAAATATTGTGTCTTACAGAAGAAAGAGTGAAGTCTCTGAAGGTGGAGTACTATAACCGTTATTTGGGATCCCGGACTATGTGTAGTCTCGGATCCTCGCTCGGTTCCGTAATACAGTTGGAAATTAACACGTATGATGCTCTCTTTTAATTGTCTCATACATATACATAGACTAAAGGTAGTCACTACGATACAGCATTGTATAATATGTGCATACCCATAACATTAATAGTTGGTCATCTGGCCCAGATTATTTATTTTATAGTATGTATTTAAAGATAGGCTCAAGACAATAGTGGCATTGTAACAGGCAGAGCTACTCATATGCGCATTATTATTATCTATATGTAATCCAATTATTCTCATATGCCATACAGGATCAATAAGTCAGAATATAATGCTGGTAATGATATCAATACTGATATTCCCAGTGAAAAGTATCATCCAAGAACTATAGGAATTAATGAACTAAAGGTGGAACATTTTATGAGTAAGAATCCAGTAATGACTCGGTCAAATGTAAACTTACCAGGTGGTGTTGATGTTATGACTACCAATAATATAAGTAACTTAGTTGTGGTAGAGAATAGAAAGCCTATAGGTGTTCTAACTGAGAGAGAAGTATTACGCTATCTAGCAAATTATAGAATAATACCTGCAGACAGATTACTTAAAGATGTAGCTCTTCAGCCTTTCTGTATCATGAATCTAAAAGCGACTTTACTTGGGGCAGCTAAAAAGATGATTAGAAAGAAATGCAGGATACTAGTATCAAATGCTAGTAGTAATGCAAGCGCAGGTTCTACCAAGGATTTAGATAGCAAAGAACTGATTGTTGGAATAATTACTGCATCAGACATGGTAAAAGCCTTTGCTCAGCAAATAGACAAGGATCCAACATTGAGATCCGTGATGAGCAAGAGAGTTTATTTTGTAAACTTAAATGATACTATTTATGATGCAATCAATATCATGCATATGCAAAATATTGGGAGTGTAATTGTAGTAGAGAATGAGAAAGGTTATTGGGGGACTAGAAGGCTATATGGTATATTTACGGAAAGAGATCTACTGACGAGAGTATTGTTAAACGATGTTTCAATCGATGAACCTGTAAAGGATTATTGCTCCACTGAGTTACTAACAGCAAGCATGGGAATTAGGGCAACCGAAGCGGCAAAGATCATGAGTCTACGAAATATAAAGAGACTTCCGTTGATTACTGAAGTGCCTACTACCAGAAGACTTGGAGGAAAAAGAAAGTCAACATCAGATGAAACAATAAGAATTGATGATAGGCGTAATCTTGAAGCAATAATAACTGCTAGAGATTTGGTAGACCTCTTCCAAAATAATAATTAGATTAAACAATTCGGTAGAAGACGGTAGAAATCTTACAGGTTAGATCTCCTGTGCATTAAACACCACGTCTGAACTGGCGACCTCGGCTGCGTAATTACTAGAAGTAAGATTTAGCTAATTTAGAGTTTATGATTCAACAATGTATTTTCTCATTTTATCCTAGCTCTTTAAACTTATTCACGTCAAAGACAATAGATAAAGTTGTCCACTGATAATCCTACATCCTCTACATTCATGTGGCTGAGCCACAAAACAAAAAAAGTTTTCATCGTCGTGTCCTGAACACTTGCTTGTTTTATTCTACCTTTATTTCCTTTCCTTTGGGCTTTGTTTCTTTTTTCTTGTCAAAACTTATTTCGAGTATTCCGTTGTTGTATTTGGACTTAGCTGTCTCTAGATCGGCTTCCGGAGGCAGATCTATTACCTTATGATATTTGCGTTGAGGATCCTCGCTCTTTACTTCCAGTGTGTTGTCGTATGCATCAATTTTGATCTTATTCTTGGATACTCCGGGCATTTCTACTGTGACTGTGACCTCATTGTCCGTAGCTACTACATCCACTAGGGGTTCCATTTCTCCTGCAATTTGAGCCCTTGAAGGTCCTTGACCAAAACCAAATCCTGCGGGTCTCTTAACGTTGCCGAATTCTCTTACCTTAGGTTTACCATCTGGACCTATCGTCATTGAATATCCATATACCAGTGGTCCTACTTCTTGTACTTTCCCGCCCTCCGGGGTTTCGTATTCCCTTACGAGGTCTTTTGGCAGATTTTTTTTCATATCTTCCAATTCCTTATCCATTTCTCTTTGCATCTCTTCAAAGCCTCTAAAGATGTCATCAAAGGAGCCGAGTCCCCATCCTCCCCTTCTAGAGGGAAAGAATCTTCTAAACCAATCGTACGGTTCTATATCCCACGAACTCAACTGATTTATTCACCTATGTAAGTGATGATTGCAATTAATATAACTCTTATGTTCAATGCCTAGGTTAAAGAATCTATAAGTTACACTTTGGTCTAGACCCAGGCAGAGAAGATGCAAAATAATAATAATACTGTGTCTTAATAATTCTGCGCTATTTTCATACCAACATCTAAAAAGTACGAGGTTTTTTAGTGATCACTGCAATGCACTGCAATTATAACTAAGACTCTTGCTTACTCTTAGGGACATATACACAAATTTGTTGGTAACCGTCAGCTACTACTAAAGAAGAGCTATTACTATTTCATCAAGTTTTGACTTTGTGGAGTTCTCTCTTGTGATCAATATTTCTATTGATTCCTAGTGATTGTTGTGCCTGTCAATGTCGCACAGTTCTTGAAATGTAGATTGCGGTAGCAAGACAGAGAGCTACAGGGTCTCACATGAAACAAGTGAAGCATCCGAAGCTCTTTTTAGAATTAGTTTTCGCGTGTAATTATACACGTGGTCCAATTTTTGAACCCGATATAATAGAATTGCTTAAATGTCTGATCTTTCAAGTTATTAAGAATAAGTGGCTAGGATGGATCAAGGAGAAAATATTGAAAGCCCCGAGATTGTTGAGTGTAGAATTTGCGGTTATCACCATCAGAAAGACAAGAAATGTCCCCAATGCTCAATGAAGGAAAGGAGCTAGGAGAAAAGAATCTTCATTGATTTAGCGAACCAGAGATGTATCAGGATCACAACTTAGAAATCAACCTTTAATGAGACGATTTTAAAGGCTCCGATGCTCATTCCTATTGTATTATCTTCAACATATGTATCGTATCTGTCATTTTTTTGACTTCCGGTGTGAATGCCTGGAATAGGGATTTTGCTAATTTCATTTTCTAGCAAATCCATGATTGATGCAGATTTGATCCGCCTGTAGAATACTAAAGTCACATTATCTGTCGCTCTTCCTTCAGTCTCGTAGATCCTCACAACTAATGAACGGCCACCATTATAATTGTCAATATGGTCACGCTCACTGAGCTTTAATGTACTGAGAACCACATTTTTCGGCTGAATCTCCAAGAACGAATAATGAGACCTTTGGGATCTGCCTTCAGGTATCGCCTTACTGGCAGCAACAATATTTTCTTGTATCCTATGCTTCATCACTTCTCTACCTCCTAAGTGTACTGCAATCAGAGGCATGTTAAATTCTATCGCATATCTATAAGTACTTGTCTCCCTCCACCCTTTTTCATGCGGGAGTACCGAATATCTAAATGTGTACGGTACCATTTCTGCCGCGTCAGGAGTAGGAACACATGGACCCATGATCCCATCCGCAGACAACACCATAATACTCCTCAAAAGAGTGAGATAAATTGACTGATCCCTCACCTCGTGCGATGGTATCCCACGATGTAATATGCTAATTCCTACTCTATCACATTCATTTTCCTTTTCATTTTCATTTACAGAATAGTCTAACCAGTCCAATGATGGAAAAATACCACTCGGATGTTCGACCCAACCACCCTCACTTCTTTTGTAAAAAAGGTTAGTCTTTCTTCTAACAGCACCAAATTGAGTGCCGCACCAATAATCGTCGGAGGAGCATGGAGTTCTAAATCGTACTCTTAACCTCGAATGAGGATGCCGATCGTATATGTGGGTTATAAAATCTATCCTATCAATTGACTTATATACTACAATCTCTTTCTCAATATCAACGAAATTATGGCTATATAATATAGGCTTTAACTTGTGAGTCAATCTATAAGGCCATCTTAGCGCATAGTATTTGCTTTTCAGCTTGATATGATAAGTTAATTTACCTTCAAGGACATCATAGTCGCTGCACTTGAACGAGCCATATTTAACGCCTTCCCCCGTTTCTGACTTGACCAGCCCTAAGTTGTCTCTATGATAGTAAAGGTCTCCTAGTTCTTCCTCCAAGAGAATTTCGTTCCCTTTGAAATAGTCCTTACCATGTTTAGATACACTTAAAAGACTATTTTCAGGATCAATTGAAACATCAAAACCGCTTCCACTTTTAAAATTAGTAGAATGGGATAGAGATCGCTCGGAACCCTTAATTTCTCCAGGTACTATTCGATAAATCCTATATCCCATTGGTGGTACTTCGGCGAAGAACCCTATTTTCGCAGTTTGGATGTATCCATCGGGATAGGGAGAACATTCAATGATTTCAATAGCAATATTTTCATCATCTTTACTGATGTTTGCTCTGTCGTTTTTATTTGCTTGACGTACTAGAGTCCCTTCGATGGAAGCACTGAGGGGATCTATCGATTTCAAGTGAGAAATTCCTTTTACTTGTTCCTTATCGAACTCGAGTACACATTCCACCCAATCTTTGACTTTCCAAGGAAGAGAATTAAATACTATTAAATCTTGATCGTCCCCCTTATAGAAGTGAAAGGATAGATGCAATAAACAGTGCAAAATTAATTCTTTGAGTGGTCCAAGATCTGCTCCTAAATACCGCCTTATCTCATCGTATACCTCGTCAATTCCGGTCCCAGGTAGAGCATCATGCATCGTCATAAAAAGAAGCTTATTCCAATAATTCTTCAGTCTGTCATATACGTCATGATCTACCCCTTCAAGCTCACTTATAGCATGCCATCGTTCTAGAGTTAACAGTAAATTTTCGTACTCCTTTACCCCTTGTTTAATCCACATTCTGGATGAAGTGCAGTCTGGAAAAACTTCTGAAAGTCTACCTGAATACATCTCACCCCTCCGCGTTACGAAGTCTAAGATATTTTGCTCTTTTTCAAGATTTGAAAAAAACTCAGAGGGCGTGGATATCAATATCCTTGGTTTATCGGTATTGCCATTATGCGGTACAGGAGGCGGATTCGTACCATTTGAATTGATATGATGCCCGTCATTCCACTTTCTCACAATGTCAACAGTTTCTGGTTGAGGAAGCGTTACTCCACTACCTGATGGCATTAATATATGACGAGTAGCCGCTGAATTTTGAAGTAATTCATATGATTCCTTAAGTTGTGTTAAATCAAGACCTGCTCGGTAACCCAATGGCATCCAATGAGCTAAGATACGTGAACCATCTAGTCCTTCCCACCAAAATTCAGAAGGTTTGGACTGACCCACGCCTCTTCTAAAGGCAAAATATCTATATCCGCATCCCAGTAGGATTTGAGGCCATTGTGCATTAAAACCAAATTCATCAGCTCCCCATGCAACAGTTATATCCTGATCAAATCTGTCTTTTATGTATCTTTTACCCTTAAGAATCTCCCTAATTAGAGTTTCTCCATGTGGTAACATGATATCTGACATCAGGTACATGCCACCCGCTATCTCTAACCTCTTTTCCTTGATTAGACTTGTTACGTCCGAAAAGAGAGACGGATAATTGGCTTCCACCTGTTCAAGTAGGTAGGTCTGCTCGATGGTAAACTTGTACTCAGGATTGGTCTTCATTAACTCTACGGCCTTTTTTAGAATAAACTCTATGTTGATGTGAAAATAATCCTCTTTATTAAATACCCATATTGCGTCGTAATGCGTGTGAGGCACGAGGTATATGACAGCCTCAAGACCCTTATCCTTCACTGAAGTGGATGCGTGATGCCTATTTCTCTTCATATCATTATCCATAGCAGAACTTTGTCAATATAGGATCTGCCAATTATGGACTGGCATATTACTCATTACATATTTTAACTATTCTTCTTATCCTGTCGTGCAATGAACTTTACCAGGCTTACCAGCCTGCTGGCAAATCCCCACTCATTATCATACCAAGACAGTATTTTTACCACATTATTCTTATCTCCTAAAACCATTGTACTTAAACCATCTATAATAGAAGAATGGGGGTCACCTACGATATCAGCTGAAACTATGGGGTCATCCGTGTACTCTAATATCCCTTTGAGTTTGGCCTCTGAGGCTCGCTTTAGCGCACTGTTGACCTCTTCTTTCGTTACCTCTTTTTTTAACGTAAATACCATATCTGTTATCGATCCACTACTGACAGGTACCCTAAGAGCCATTCCATCTATTTTTCCCTTTAATTCAGGGATTACATCGCCAATCGCCTTGGCTGCGCCGGTGGTAGTAGGAATAATAGACATAGTAGCCGATCTCGCCCTCCTCAGATCCTTATGTGGCAAATCAAGAAGCCTTTGATCATTTGTAAATGCATGGGCTGTGGTTATGTAGCCTTTTTCAATACCAAATTGATCATTTATGACTTTCGCCACGGGTGCTAAGCAGTTAGTAGTGCATGAAGCCATAGAAATGACATGATGCTTCTTAGTATCAAAACCTTTTTCATTTACTCCTAGAATTATTGTTGCATCAGGTCCTTTCGATGGAGCTGATATTATCACTCGTTTTGCACCCGCTTCAGTAATGTGCTGCTGAGCCTCTTTCGCATCGCTAAATTTCCCTGACGATTCTAAAACGATGTCGATTTTCATATCTTTCCATGGTAATTTTGACGGCTCTTTTTCGGATAGCACCTTGATCTCCAAGCCATCCACAGCAAAAATATTTTCATCCTTGACCGCCACAGTACCGTCAAATCTTCCGAAGACAGAATCATACTTGAAAAGATGAACGAGCGTTTTGGCGTCAGTCAGGTCATTAATTGCTACTATTTCAATCATATTCATGAACTCTCTGTCTCTGATCGCAGATCTTAGAAAGCATCTTCCTATCCTACCGAAGCCATTTATTGCTAATCTTACTTTTTCACTCAATTACATTTTACAGTTCCAATCATGGTTTTATGAATGTTATATATCAGTAAGAACGCTGGCAGTATTTGTTTACCTGAACACTTAGGCACCTAGGCATTGGTGTCACCGCTGCAAGGATGATAATTGAGTTATCTTTAGGCTCAATTCCCGTCATACGGCTCCCTTTGAGAATGTTAAAGAGTACATTAGCCAGACACAAGATATCCGTGATTTGCGGATATCCGTATCCGAAATATCCGGCAACAGCTTACAATTTCGTATAATAGATTTTTGTATGTTTGTGGCTGCTTGCTCCTCAAGAA
The DNA here is from genome assembly GCA_035643435.1 of Nitrososphaeraceae archaeon. Lineage (GTDB taxonomy): Archaea > Thermoproteota > Nitrososphaeria > Nitrososphaerales > Nitrososphaeraceae > TH5896. The sequence goes on from DASQQK010000014.1 coordinate 29,460, forward strand.
AAACGAACACTAGATCCTTACCTCGCTAGGATCTAACCTCCATGTTACAGATATTCTCTGGTTGGTGGTTGGTCGAAGATACTAATAGTACACAGATTAATATTTGACTTAGGTATTATTGCATTGCACTGCAATGCGATGCATTGTTGTCAGCTAACGGCGTCAAGTTACTTCTTAATGACGTACCAATTACAAGAGTCAATATTTATAAAATAAAATTCCTTAGTAATTCGCAATGTCACTAATGTCTGTTTTGATGGTTTCTACTGAGTATCCTCCTATGCCTGGGGGTGTTGGCAGGTATACGAGAAATTTGTCGCATTCTTTAAAGAGATTTGGTGTTGAGGTGTATGTAATTTGTAACAAAAAAGGGGATGGAGATTTTTCTGGTCTTGACGCATCAAACAAAGAAAACTCTGATCTTTTGCTAAAGATAGTAAGTGAGCTTGGACCTGATATAGTACATGTGCAACTGGAGCATGGTCTGTACGGTCTCAATTTCGCTGAGATAAGTAGATTTCGCATGCGAACGAATATTGATGAATTTTATGAAAAATGCCAAGTGCCAATAATAACAACATTTCATTCAGCTTATCCTCTAAAACAATGGATAAGTCTATCACCTTCACATCCTTTGATGAACGCAAATCTATCGGATATCCCAATCGAGGCATCCCGTCGTCTGCTAAAATACTGGAACCGTATTTTCACATACAAGCTATTCAATAAGGCAAATAGAGAGAAGATGCTTAGGAGTGCTGCGAGTATAGCCTTTTCAGAGTATATGGCCAATATACTATCCACAGGTACTCATAAAGTCAGTGTAATTTACCATGGCGCAGAACCAAAATTAATGATTCAACCGAGCAAGGAATCTGCAAGATCAAAATACTCCTTGCCAGTGGATAGAAAAATAGCCTTAGCATTGGGTTTTGCAACCCATACTAAAGGATGGGACATATTAAGAGAAATGAAGATCCCAGATAATTGGACCATACTGGTTAACCATTCAAGAAATTATTACAGTCAAGAAGGAGATTTAGCTTATCCTTTGGACAAAGCAGGTGATGAACAAAACAATAATAGCAGTAAGAAATTATTCGAATTAAACCTTGGCTTCGTACCCGACGATGCCCTATCTTTGCTGTTTTATGCTTCAGACACAGTCATAATGCCATATAGCGTAGCATCAGGTTCAGGTGTAATGTTTGATGCACTTGCTCATGGCCTTCCGTTTGTAGCCAGTGATCTGGGTTTCTTTAAAGAATTTGCCAGGAAAGGGTTGGGGATAGCAGTAAGAAGAAAGGCAGATGAATTCTCGAAAGCTCTTAAATTCCTGGATGCCAATTATCCTTCTTACAAAAGGGAAGTAGATCGCTTTAAAAACGATCTTGTCTGGGATTCAGTTGCAAGGCAGCACGTTAGATTGTATATGAGTGTATTAGCCAGCCATAAAAAAGAGTGGAGACCAACTCCTACGGCAGCAAGACGAAAACTCTGACATCAGCTAGTGAGCGAGTTTATAGGTACAGCTACCCAAACACATATTTTGAGCTTCTTTGAGAAATCACTTTGTTGATATCCTATGACCGAGACAATCTTTCAAAATACAGGAGATTTAACCGATAATGCTTCTCCTGTGGTTCCTGAACAAGAGCTAAAAGTTGCGACAATATTTCCTGCAAAAAATGAGGAGTCCACCATCGAAAACGTCGTACATGTTGCATCTACAAGTAAATATAGTCCAGATATCATTGTAGTTGATGCATATTCGAGTGATAGTACTGCGCAATTAGCCATGAAAGCAGGCGCAGCTGTAATTCAGCAGCCAGAGCAGATATTTCCAGGTAAAGGAAATGCGATGAAAGCTGGTTTAAGAGAGGCAATAAATAATCGAGCCGCTAACATTATCTTATTTCTTGACTCAGACATAAATAATCTATCATCTGAGTGGGTAGACAAATTAGTCGACGCTCTGATTCAAAATAACAGTGACATGACAAGAGGATTCTATCAAAGACAATCAAGAGATGCAGCGGTAACAAAGCTGATTGCAAGACCAATGCTGAACATCTTCTTTCCCGAGCTATCTCAGTTTGAACAACCATTGAGTGGCGAGGTATGTGCTAGAAGTCAGATGTGGGAAAAATTGCTCGCTGCACCAGGTTCTCCAGATGGATGGGGAATTGATATATGGTTTTTGATAGAAACTGCCATGCTAGGCCATCATATTAAAGAAGTTTTTATGGGAAACAAGATTCATACTTCATATGAATCTTACAAAGAAGATGTGGCTAAGCTGAGTAAGATGGCTGAACAGGTTGAAATCACGATAATCAGAGAAGCAATAAAGTACGGACGAATACATTTGGAAAGCAATGTAAAAATATAAACAGCCCATAATCAGTTATTTGAAGCAAAGACCTCAGCTACCGCCCAAAACTTTCAAGCCGCTTTTCTAAAGTGGCTAAAAGAACCAGCTTAACGTCATCATCATAGCTGCTCTGGGATTAAACGTCTACCATATTTACATCACCTCGGGAACTGCTTGATTTTGCAGAAAAGTTTCTCAATGAGCGACTTGGTTCACTAAAGAGAGACTTACAGACATGTATTAAGGAAAACCTCCCTTTTCTCGTATTGCTTTACTGTTTTGCTACTGTTGATCTTCTTGGATCTAGAGAGATCCAGGAGGAGAGAAGGATCTCTCAAGATATAGAAAAATCAATTAATCAAGCTCCTTATGGATACCTAGAAAGATTAAGAAATAATGATAATAGTTCACAGGCTAAATTTGATACGGTGATTAAGCAGATTTATTTACCTTAGCCATTTGGTAGCTCATTCGAATGAGGTCCATTACACTTTTTTACTCCTTTGAGGCTATGCTTTGAATATGGATTTTCCAGACCTGGAAAAGAAAAGAAGCAACCACCTCCTTGGTGGTGGAGCCACGAAACAACAAGAACGCAAGAAGAAAGGAAAGCTTACTGCGCTTGAAAGACTCGAAATGATTTGTGATCCTGGATCATTTACAGAGATCGACCCCTTCGTCACACATGAATGCTACAACTTTGAGATGCAAGATAGAAAGTTTCTTGGTGATGGCGTTGCAACAGGTTTCGGAACAATTGACGATCGCTTGGCTTATTTGTTCTCTCACGACTTTACAGTATTGGGTGGTTCTCTAGGTATGGCGTTTGCCTCAAAGGTATGTAAGATTATGGATCTCGCGCTAAGACAAGGGGTGCCTATAATAGGAATTAATGATTCAGGAGGGGCACGTATACAGGAAGGAGTAGACAGTCTCGCCGGATATGCAGAGATATTTCATAGAAATGTAAGAGCCTCTGGGGTCGTACCTCAAATATCTCTCATAATGGGCCCTTGCGCTGGTGGTGCAGTCTACTCTCCTGCTCTGACTGATTTTATTATTATGATGAAATCTGCATTCATGTTCGTTACAGGACCGGACGTGGTGAAAGAGGTGACTGAAGAAAATGTGACTTTCGAAGATTTGGGAGGAGCAGAAATACACAACAAAAAAAGTGGTGTTGCGCATTTCATTGCAGATAACGAACAGGATTGTTTTGAAATCCTCAGAAACCTACTGTCATTTATCCCTTCTAACAACCTAGAGAATCCTCCACGCACAGTAACTAAAGATGATCCCAAGCGGCAGGACAAAAGTCTTAATTCATTGTTGCCATCGAATCCTCATAGACCATATAGCATGGCAACGATAATCAAAAAAATAATTGATGATTCCAATTTTCTTGAGATTCACAGACACTGGGCCAACAACATCATTGTGGGATTCGCAAGGCTTGATGGTAATTCTGTAGGCATTATTGCTAATAATCCAGAGAATCTAGCAGGAGTTCTTGATATAGATGCATGTGACAAGGCTTGTCGCTTCGTAAGATTTTGTGATTCGTTTAATATTCCACTGGTCGCTTTAGTTGATGTTCCCGGTTTTCTACCAGGAACAGCTCAGGAATGGGGCGGAATCATTCGACATGGGGCGAAGCTCCTTTATGCATTCTCCGAAGCTACAGTACCCAAACTCACTGTGATAACTAGAAAGGCCTATGGTGGGGCATATGACGTAATGAATAGCAAACATCTGGGAGCTGACTATAACTTTGCATGGCCTAAAGCTGAGATAGCAGTTATGGGCCCTGAAGGTGCATGCAGCATTATCTTTAAACAGAAGATATCGCAATCACAGGATCAGCAAAAGATGAGAACCAAATTGGCAGACCAGTACAGATTAAAGTTTGCCAATCCGTATATTGCAGCAGCAAAAGGTTACATTGATGATGTAATTGAGCCCTCTGAAACGAGGACAAGGTTGATTACGGCTCTAAGAGCAATAAATAGAAAACGAGAAGAGAGGCCAAGAAGGAAACATGGTAACATTCCTGTTTAGATCCCTTCCCAACTGGGAAGACCGGGTTTGGTCCCACTTAGTTTAAGTCTGATAAAATATTAGCTACCTAATTTTGTCGTGAGAGGCTAATATTAGATCATCTTCCGAAAGCCAAAGGAATCAATTTCCATCTGTATCCCTCATCACTGTCATATAGGCTGTACGATAACGTCCGACCAACAAAGTAAAGAATACATTACATGCTATGAGTATTTAGAGGACTATTACTACTACGGATCGAGGATACAGCTTAAGTGATCTTACCTCTACTAATATATGGATATTTCATAGTATCTTTTAGTTTTAACTTTAATTTGACTTTTTTGTCTGTGTCAAATACGTAAATAGTTGTCATGGGATTAACATACATATACAGTTGCCTGCATGCGCCACAGAGAGGCTTTATCTGATCTTTATGATCACTTGTTACTCCGACTGCATGAATCCTTGTATATCCCTCGGATAGTGCTTTGTACAAAGCTATAGCCTCTGCATGTAAAACTATGCTTACAGATATTTCCAAGTTGCAGCCACCAAAGAATTTGAATGAATCACCACTTTCCGTTTCTAATCTTTTTTTGTTTTTCGATCTGGCTTTCCTCATAGCAAACACAGTAGCGGCCACTCTATGACCACTAATACTGGACTGTGCATAATTAAGATAGGAAAAAGTGATCTCTCGGAGAACTTCTACATGATTGGAATCTTTCAATCGCATTACTCTTAGTTCTAATCTTCAGTTGTCTTATATTTTACTTATATCTAAGAATAAACTGATGTATTTATTACAAGTCAATTTAGTCTAAATATAATTCTAATCGTACAACAAGATCCTCTAAGTTCAAAATACTGGTGTATCATTTCCCTTCTTGTTACCTTTGTTTAACCTATTCGATTTGCCAACTACTTTTCTGCTCTCGTTCAACAAAGTCCCTGTATTCTTGTACAATATCAGTCACATCTATTACTGTTTTATTTCGATGATGTATTTCTTCTATTATTCTGTGTGTCATTCGTGACATGAAATTATTCTCTTGTTTTGACTTTTGTTCATGACATGCCTTACATAATAACTGCTTATTGTTGTCTGAATTGTAATATGTTTTGTGACATAGGAACTTCGGAGATATATGATCGAGTGTTAGGTCGTCTACTCTTTCCCAACTCCTACATTTTCGACATGAGTTTCCGAACTGGATAACAAGTTTTAGCTTGTCGACATAATTCTTAGTAATTACTCTTTTAACTATTGGCTGCTGTTTCTGTAGTTGTAATAATATGGGCAGCGATATTTCCCGCGGACTAGTAGACATTACACACTGAGTTATATTTTTGCTGAATTAAAATGTGACGTCCTTCTGATTCCCAATTGTACCAAGTAATGATTCGATCTGTATGCACCTTGACTGGCTCTGTATTAGCCTACTTAACTAATATCAGACCAGAGATAAGAGTCGCATACAGACATAACAAGAGCTAGATTTGGAGAAGACGTAGTGTTCACAGCCCTGGGGCTGCCACATCAACCCAGGATCCATAACTCGAGTCTACCACCACCACAGATTGTCCTTTAATCAATACTTACGCACACAGGAATTTATGACAAAATTCTAGATATCTAATAGATAATTGATTGAGCTATACAGAAGCGTTCGGTGATGAGTATAGTGACAGTATGGTACCAGTACATTAGGGTTTAAACATCTGATCCACCAGGAAGGCCCCACATGATAGTGAACTTCCACTACTGTAGATTGTAGATTATTATTGTTATATCATTACTGCCAAAATCGAAGACGTGATCCTAATAAAGTATGATCAAGTCTTATTGCTTGGCGGTGTCAAAAGTAACAAGTACGTCTCCAGCCTTGACTGACTGGTCCTTGGAAACGACGATATCTTTTATCCATCTAGTTACAGGAGATTTGATCTCATTTTCCATCTTCATGGCCTCAAGAACTATTATCACCTGTCCCTGTCCAACTTTGTACCCTTTTCTTGCAGGAATATCGATAACCTTGCCACTTATAGGAGCTCTTATTTCATCGGGTAGTTCCTCAGTAAGAGAACTTGTTGAAGCTAGATATGCCATACCATTTATAATCATAAGAAATGGATCCCCTTCTTCCTTGAAATCCAAATAAAATTCTGTCCCTTTTATAATTATATAGTCATCATGCGGTTTTGATTCTATTTCTTCCCCGTTTACTTTAATAATACCATTACTCGTAATCTCAACGTCATACAGATTGTTGTTCACTTTGATCTTCAACTAGGTTTTCCACCTGAATGTATGTATTGGTAGATGCGTATCATAGGGGTCTGTCCAATCAAATCTGCTGACGTTCCAAGGGTCATCACCATTCTTCAGTACTTGTTTCGTGTATACTATCTTAGGTCTGGATCTTTTTGACGTCACAGCCAGAATAGCCGCTGCTAATTCGCCGACCTTTGACGAATAAAATTTGATATCGTCAGCAAAAGATGTATTGTACGTCCCATCGGCAAATCTAATGTCTCTCATCGCTGAGATGTGGAATGGTATCGATGTTGGAATACCTGCAATTCTAAAGGCAGAAAGTGCAGAATTCATTCTATCGATCGCTTCCTTCCTGTTAGAGCCATGACAAATTAGTTTAGCCATAAGTGAATCATAAAATTGGGGAATCGAATAGCCTGAATATAAAGCCGAATCTACTCTTATTCCCTCTCCTACTGGAGCTACAAATTTATTAACCTTACCTGAGACAGGCGCAAAACTCAAAGGGTGTTCTGCATTAATTCTACATTCTATCGCATGTCCTTTTGAACTTATTAATTCTTGCTTCACTGATAATCCTTGTCCTAAAGCCGCTCTAAGTTGTTGTTCCACGATGTCTACTCCAGTTACAAGTTCAGTTACAGGATGTTCAACCTGTATTCTCGCATTAATTTCCATAAAGAAGTACTTGTTACCTTTAAATAGGAACTCGACAGTTCCAGCATTATCGTAGCCGATCTCCTTCATAATTGAAACAGCCTCATTCAAAATACCTTGTCTAATCTCATCCTTCAGTGCGGGGGAAGGCGTTTCTTCAATTAGTTTTTGGTGACGCCGCTGGATTGAACATTCCCTTTCTCCTAATTGGATTACCTCTGACTTATCTGCAATAATTTGTACCTCTATATGTTTGGGATTCTCTAGGTATTGTTCAATATAGAGTCGCTTTGAGCCAAAGCTCATCATCGATTCGGTCTGCGAAGATAGAAATCTTTCATTGAGCTCCTTAACCGATCTCAAGATCCTTAGACCCCTTCCCCCACCTCCTTCAACAGCTTTGAGAATTACGGGAAATCCAATCTCGTGGGCCAGAGAAAAGGCTTCCTTTTCGTTTGATACTTCACCACCCGGAACAACTGAAGCTATTCTCGAAGCTGCATTTCTAGTTTTTACCTTATCGCCCGAGATTTCCATGACGTCTGCAGAGGGTCCTACAAAAATTATTCCTTCAGTCTCACACCTCTTAGCGAAATTTGAGCTTTCCGCTAGAAAGCCATAACCTGGATGAATCATATCACAACCTAGCCGGTTGGCTGCCTCTATTACCTTATCCGCATTAAGGTAACTTTGTAGCGGCATTGAACCACCGATGTTAATCGTTTCCTCACAGAAACGTAAATGAAGAGATTCCTTGTCTGCATCAGAGTAGATGCCACATGGTTTTGTGCCAACTCTCTTGCATGTCTTGGCAATCCTTATGGCAATTTCTCCTCTATTTGCGATTAGCACTTTATGAGTCATTATAGATATATATTAAACGCAAAGAAGGGAATGGCTTAAATATCTTCGTCTAAGGCATCTACCCACGAGGATGATTTATTTCCAATCCTTCTTGCAGTTTTTCATGCCCATGCAATAAAACAGTGCCATTGCTACGACAGGCCCTATCACGACGCCAACAATTATTGCAGGTCTCTTACTATTATGTACTATCGTATAGTGTACCTTAACATATAGATTTCTAAATATACTAAGAAAGCTTCGACTTACAAAGTGGGGATATCAGCCTCGCTTGGCCTTAAAGTTAGTCCGTCATGGCTTTAGTAGAAAAGGCTGCCCATTTAGATCCTATTGTATTTGCTGATTAAGGACCAAAATCACTAGTAGAAGAACCAGATACGGAATTTCTGTTTGCTCGTACTATCAAGTTGGTATTCGAGGATATCTCTGGATACTATCTTACTAATTCCATATTAATCTCCAAGACATATTGTGGCGCAATCCTGTTTCTCTCAAAATTAGCCAAGATACAGAAAAGGATTAACGTTACCTCTACATCCATACACCTAACAAAATGAAAAAAGATACGAGGAAGAGCGTACCAGGGGATGAGAGGAAGAGCTACGGAGTCTCTCTAAGAACAATTAAAGCAGCTGAGTCGGTCAGATCTCTTATACATTCACTTAGTATATCATTAGAAGAAAAGATAGCGATGGAGGATCAGATAGATAATTTATCACATGAAAGTGATTGTCTGCTGGATATAATAAGCAATAGTAAGAAGGAATACAAAAAAATTGTTTCTTGCATACCGAGAATTCTTGGAACAAAGTATTGATGCTGTTAACCAGAGGGTTGGTACTGTGTAGGTGTTTCTGTCAGAAATAGACTTGCCTACGTAAATTCTTATCTTCAATCAAGCCTATCTCTTCATCATAGTATCAATCTATTCCTTCTCCCTTTCGTCGACCACTTATCCTCATTAACGTGATATTCAGTGGAGTAGCAGATCGTCAAACCAACTGCTTGGTCTATAAATTTATTCCATGACAAATCTTTGTCGTTCGATTTCTACTAAAGGTAAGACCTTTTCTATTATTATTTGATGAGATCTATTAGTTGAATCTTGTTCTCTCTGAAACATTAAAAGCATATAGTAATCCTCATTTATTGGTACTGTTGCTCTATCCACTTTCTCGTATCGGCCGAAGGCATAGATCACCTTACCTATTTTAGGTTCGAATTCTATCCGTTTCTTGTGCCTCGTTATTGATTGAGACGCGTATTCTTCATTTTCCTCGTCAGTTAATATGGGTGTGACCTTCTGTTCAACATTCAAGAGAACACCATACCTATTCATAATTCTACTTGTATTATGGATTCATTATTCATAATCCTACTTGTATTATGGAGTTATCAATATCCAAGATATCTCTTGTGAAGGAATAAAGAAAATCATAATCTATCATAATATACTATCATCTATCTCAGTGAGATCAAATTTCATTGCTAAATTGAATTTGTCTTTCTCTAGCCAACGGAATAATCTCTTCCATAATTATTCTGTCAACATCATTTTCTCCTATGTCTATTGCGATGAGCAAATAGTACTTATCGTTAATGGGAATTATTGCCCTATTCACGCTTTCATATTTTACAAGTGCGTATTCCAATTTTCCAAGCTTAGGCTGAAACTTTAGCCTCTTCCTATGTCGATCCATAGTGTGTGAAGCATAGTCTTCATTTTCCTCCTTTGTTAAAAAGGGCTTCAATCCTTCTCTGTACTTTTCGCTGAGTTGAACCCCATCTTCGTTTGTAATACCTACCCATCTGATAGATTTGTGTGAACTCAGCAATTCGTTTTCAAGAACTTCAAGTCTTTCAGCGATCATGATTTCTGACCATTTCTCCTTCCACTCACGTATCTAAATGATACAAACCATTCACATCTTATTTCTTTTATGTTTCATACAAGGGCAAAAAGGGAAGATGCTGCTGCTTCTTCAAGCACCAATGAAGGCTTCAATAACAATTTTGAGCCAACTGAATTCATGCAATATGGAGGATAACGACACCAATCGAATTTAAGTTTGACCCTTTTTTGTGTTGAATTCCTCTGTGATAGAGATATTTCAACACAACAAGAAGTGGGAAGAACACACCTCATGTTTATTCTACTGCTATAATTGTGATAAACGACCTCTAAAACGCTAAAGTCATAAAGTCCTGGATTAGGATATCCGTAGTTGATTTACGTACAACCTCTTAAGATTGGCTCTACGTCATGTCAAGCCGTTAAGGCTGTGCATGCGAAGCAGGTCCCCGAGGCCAAGAGAACCTTTTTCCCCGCAGGACCTTGAGGTTCAGCAGCTCCGGTTTCGTCTGCCTGAGGATATACGGGCCGGACATATGCATATTATAGAAGGACTTCAGTCGTTATCCGAGAACGCAACAGACACTGAATATTACAGTTGAGATGATAATGTTATTAGAATTTCCTAGTTTCTGGAGAAGATCGTTCTTTGGGCACCTCCAAAGTAGTTCTGAATCTGAATCTGCACGTGATCAATTTCATTTTTGATAGCAGGCAGTAACAGAAGGAGCAACCAGTAGCACATAGTAGCAGAAGGAGCAGCAGCAAAAGTTCTATGGGAATATCTTCCCGCAGGCGGTATCCATCTCTTGAATAAGCGAGAAGAGATAGAAACAGCAGCGCTGATTGATGAATGCGGAACTCGAAATTTTTTCCAATTCAGCAAAGTGAGACAAGATCTCCTTTTCGAGCTGAAGACATATCATATCTACATCCTTAAGTTGCATATTACCTTCCACCTCAATATGCACTTTAGCTTGGGATACCATTCTCGATGGTCTAAGCAACACCGAGCGAACCTTGGTTTTCGTTTGTGATTGCTACGATCCTTCGCCGACTTTAAACCTCCTGTTCTCAATACGCTGTCTAATAAGTTCAGTGAGTTTGGGATTCTGCCAGGCCTACAAGTATCAAGGATGATTTTTTAATGAAATATAAGATACCGAGAATTGCATCCATCTACAGAAATCCAAGATGGGTGGCAACAAAGACACTAATTAAACCAATTATTGATGCTGCTTGTAACCTATCTACTAAACTGCAGCACCTAACAAAGGGCTCTCTACTTCATATATAATATTCGAGCATTCTTTCAATTTCATCCTTGCCCACTTCGTCATTTGGGAATTCCTCATATCTTGCAAAATCAAGTGGAGTAATGATACCAATGATTTTGTTTGGATTTGGCCTGTCATTCTTAATCTTATCATCGACAACGAGTAGATGCCTAACATTGTTTTGTAACATCATATCTGCCGCTGTTGCTGGAGTAGAACTGGAATCGATAGAGATAAGTGGAACAGACATTATCTGTCTACTAGTTATTGTACTAGTATAGACATCATTAATACATATTTTAGTGACCAAGTCTCGCTCGGTTACCAAGCCTTGGGGTTCACCATCTTTGTCGATTACGATCAGTGAACTGATATCCTTATCTTTCATTTTTTTCGCAGCATCCTGAACAGAGGCCGAATCTTGAATAGTCTCCAGTCTTTTTCTCATAATGTGCCTTACAGTTGTAGCCATAACTGAGAGATTATAATCGTAATCGAACTTTTAAGGATATTGATATGTTATTGGCTTAGAATTATCATATGTATAAAAGTTAATTTGTATTGGTTCACTTATTGTTTATCCGAAGTATTTCTCTACTATAAGAGAAAGAATATCCTTGACTTATATTAAGGAATAATCTTAGTAGACAATATTGACCAATTTGGTCGAATCTCGACTAGACAAAAAAGTGCATATTGGAGTAGTACAGATGCGGGTAACAACAGATTTGGATACTAATATGTACACCATAGTTTCTCATATGAGGCATGCATCATTAAGGAAGATAAGTCTACTTTGCTTTCCTGAATGTTCGCTCTCTGGATACATAATCAATCATTCTAGACTCAACTATGAGATCATTGCTCGATCACTTATTGACCTTCAGAAAGAGTCTAACAGATTCAATATATCTATATTAATCGGTACACCCTGGAAATCTAGAGACAAGATTTTTAATGCCGCATTTGTGATTAAGCCTAAATCTGGTGTCATACAAAAATACTACAAGAATGACTTAACAGAGTACGATATGAAGTATTTTTCAAAAGGTACCTCCTCTAAATGCCCTTTTTGGATACATGAGGGTATAAAATGTGGTGTCCTTATCTGCCGAGATCAGAGTAACCCTTTGCTGGCTCTTCGATACAGGAGAAATAATGTAAAAGTCTTGTTTTACCTTTCATCTCATCACTATGTTAAAAAAGAAGCCTTATACAAAGAGAGGAGAAATAGGGCTTTTCCAATAGTAAGGGCCGCAGAAAACATGATGTATGTGGCTAAATCAGACGCTGTTGGAGAACAAAATGGTCTAATCAGTATGGGCAGTAGTATTGTAGTTGATCCCACAGGAAGAGTGATAGCCGAGGCCGTGAATGGACGTGAGGGGTTGCTAAAATTTAGCCTCTAATGAAACTCTAAGTAAGTTAGTGGATTTTCATACATGAGAACTAAAATAGTATCTCAGCCACACTTGGCTAATCAGCCAAGCAAAAATTATTACTAAACTTAATAGCGGGGTCTCACTAAAGTCAGAGGACTTTTCTCCTAATCTTACTGCCATCACTATCGATCCAGATCGCCTCGCGACTTCTGAATACTTTCAGTCCTAAAGCAATTTAAGGATACTATGGCTTACATGCTTCTTCAATGTATCCTGGTTTTTGCTGACTAATCATTTTCGATAATCCGTTCATATAGTTCTTGGCAAATGTAGTTATCGGTTGTGAAGAATACCATATACAACCAAGGACTTTACAATCATGACAAGTTCTGGCAATGTCCCATTGGGGGGCGCTCCAAATCTCCTCTATGCTTTGTTCAAGTAAATTATAAGTATTTTCTGGATTATTAAATTTCCAACACGGGACGAGGACAGTACCGTTACCATTAACAAAGATGCTTTTCCATACTCCGCACTCATCAAAGAGTCCTCTTCCATGTTCTATTATTTGCTCGAAGTACTGCGGGGGGATCATTACTTGAGGATATTGATGTTTTCTTCTGTAATTAAGGATACTTTCACAAACCCTGACCATTGTTTGCCGATCTGGAAGCAAGGAATAGCTAACATCAGATCGGTCTTCTACAAAGGTAAAAGATACTGCGTTCGAGCCTAATTCCTTTGCTCTATCAAAATAAGACTGGTTAATAAACTCCTCAGTATTATACTTAGTTATGACGCTATTAAAGTAGTGTGGTATCTTATAATCAGTCAAAAGTTTGAGATTACTCATCACTCTATTATATACATGTGGAGAAACGCCACGTATCTTACAATACGATTCTTCGAATACAGAGTCAATACTGCAGGTGACAAACTGGATATACTTCTTTAATTCAGCAAGATCAACATGGTGGAGCAATGAACAATTAGTAATCAGAGTAACTGGAATTCTAAGCCTGTAAATGTGCCGAACAAGTTCCATAAAGTCAGGGCGACTAGTAGGTTCGCCTCCTTCGATGATGGACCAAATACAGTATTTTGAGACCTTATCAAAAATCGATTTCCATTGCTCGGTAGTTAGATCCTTTTTCTTTGCCAAATCAATTTGACCAATCTTATCATCATCCCCAAAAGGACACATAGGACAGTAGAAGTTACAGTAATGTGTTAAACTGAAAACTGCAATTAATGGACGTCTTCTTCCCAATACTCTGTTGCCCGACCAACCACCCAGAAGCTTGATTGTACGTATAGTGTCGACTGGCATGAACTTAAGATTATCATTTCAACATATTAAGTTGCCGTTGAATATTCGTTAGATTTGTGAAGTTAATTCCACATGGAATTTCAGATGTACATCTTAGATGTACAATCTCACAGACCTAAAACCTATTCACAATCATGCCTTAAGATCAAATTGATCCAAGGTTTGCAGCTCAGCAACTTCAACTTCTCCTTGGCTATTTAACTATCATTACTGGGCACGGTGAATAGGTCACTACGGCTGAGGCAGTACTTCCCAGCAGTAACTTCTTGAAGCCCGATCTACCTCTTGTTCCCATTATTATTAGATCGATGTCTTTAGACTCTGCATATTCGACTATTGTTCCATCAATAGACATCTGACTATTGATCAGCTCAGTTTTTAATTCAACATTATTTTGTTTTGCTAGTTGTTCGAGGTTTGCAAACCGCTCCTTTGATTCACGTACGCTTTCTTTCTCTTGAGGAGACTTTAGTTCTCCTTCAGGTGTTGCTAAACCATAAGATGATAACGGAATACGGTTCACAGTGACGGCTATTATTTGGGCAGCATCTTTTCTTGCCATTTCTATTGCATATTCTGCAGCGTCCATAGATGGTTGTGATCCATCGATAGCAACAAGAATCTTTGAAAACTTACCCTTTATCTTACTAGCCACATCAATCGTATTCGTTGTCATCTCTAATCATTTATTAAGGTTGGTATATACTTACCTTAATAATACTTCTGGCCAGTAGTAGACAATAATGGAACAGTCACTGAAGCTTATCATTATCATGATAATAACGAGTTCCCTAACATGCTTGGATGTTAGCCGATATGCCATATCAATCCGTTCTAACTCCATGAAGTTCGTACTTAGATACTGGTTGGGATGACTCATATAACAGAATGAAAGCAGAACCATACATAGTAGCAATAGTTCCTCTGAGTTCAATTGTGACATCCATATCAGTCGGCAGCAATTTGGTGTACAGTAGTAGTGACAACGATGATGATAATAGTGAGAATCAGATATGTTACCAAGCTGACTTTGAAGCAACACGCAGTGGCTCATACAATCACCAGCAAAGTGTTTGCGGATATAGAATGCTCATGCCTACTATCAAGGGTTTATTCAGGGTTGCATATCACCATGGGGAAGGAGGCTATTCTGCATGTGATGAGAAAACGCCTGGCCCACCTGGCTCAAATGGTAAGGGGTTTAGAGAGGAGGGCGAGTCAAATGGCGAGTCTTTCGAGCAGAAGGGTAAGGAAATAGGAGAATCTTTTGAAAGGGAGTTTCGTCCTTAGAGTAAGTGCTTGGATCTAAACCAGTAACTTGACACATTATCCCAATTATCCTTGGGGTCTAATAAATCAATGAATAACGAAAGGTTAGCTGAGGATGGAGCAGGTCGCAAAACTCAGAAAGTGCTACCTATCAAGATTTTTATATTTCAATATATGACGATCCAATTTGCATGAATTCGGGACTTGTCAGATGCTCATGGGCCGATCATTCTAGCGAACCCCAAATGCAGCTCTATCATGATACCGAATGGGGTGTCCCGGTCCATAACGATACCAAATTATTTGAATTTGTAGTTTTAGAATCTGCTCAAGCTGGGTTGAGTTGGTCAACAATTTTACGAAAGCGCCTAGACTATCAAATAGCGTTTGCTAATTATGATGTAAAGACGGTTGCGAATTTCAGTGGGATCTATATTGAAAAATTGCTAGGATCTACGAGTATCAATATCATAAGAAACCGACCAAAAATCAACTCAGCAATTACTAATGCCAAGGCCTTCATCGAGATACAGAATGATTTCGGCAGCTTTGATAATTATATTTGGGGCTTTATTACGGGTAGAAAAACCAAACATAATTTTTTTGATGATTGTAAACAAATTCCTTCAAGGTCCACTGAATCAAGTAATTTGAGCTCAGATCTGAAAGCAAGAGGCTTTACCTTTGTTGGTCCTACCATATGCTATTCGTTGATGCAAGCAATCGGAATGGTGAATGATCATACTACAAAATGCTTTCGACATAAAGAGTTAATTGAGAAGAAATATTAAAAACTGTCTTCACCTCCAACAGATCTGTTGTGTTTGCTGCCTTGAAAGATATCAAGTAGCATCCTTACCTAAGGACTCACAAAGAATGAATAGCAGTTTCAACTCGGCGACTGGGGGGATTTATTCTAGCCTGAAACCCCCCTCTGCCACTTTGTCAATATACCCTATCTTGAGACAACCACAGGTTACATTAGTGGAGGACTCCCCCCTTACCCAAAGATATGTCTTATATTTATCATGGTAGAAGAAAATTAGTTCTAGTTACATGAGAATAGAGTTATTCACAGACAACGACAAAATATTAGAAAATGAAATTGCATCTTGGCACAGTTTCGGAATCATACTTCGGAATGAAAGTCGAATTATTTTCTGTCAAATGCTGGATGATATTATAGATACCTATTCAGAAACTGTTAGAGCTAAGGGAAAGAACTTTTCATTTGAATCGATGTGTATGGGATTAATATTACAACAGCAAAAAATAATAAATGAGCTACTTTGCAAGCTTTCAACAAAGAAATGAAATAGCTTATCATACTATCATTAGACTAGCGCTAAAATCGTGTTGTGCATATCTGGATCGTTGAATACAGTAAATGCAAATGGCATATCAACTACATCATCTAATGTTTCTAAGCATGATATCAGTGATTCTAATCATGTGTTGTGCATTATTTGACAGCCTGCAATATCAAATAATAAGGTACAAATAAAACAAAGTAAATTTCATGTGTCTCTAGTATTGAATACTGCATTATGCTCATGATTATTGCCTAACTGACAACAAATGAGGAAAAGACCGACCAGAGGCACTATGAACATAAGATTTCTCAATTTCATGATATTCTGGTCTGATTCAGTAAAATTAGCACAAGGTTCATATATTCGAAGTCGTTCGTAGAAAGCCAAGATAAGAATGTCCTATCTATTAAGACATGTCAATTAAAAAAGACGAATCTCCGGAAAATGACGAAGTTGGCCAGGATCCAGGTCGTCATCTAAGTGATGCTAATCAGCGGGAAAGAAGAAACCAATCGACCGTAAATGAGTCATCGGAAAAGGCGTTCAAAATTAGGTCTAACACATTAGATGAGGGTACAATTGCCTTTATTCACTGGCTGAGCTCTACTCATAAGAGGTCTCCTACCGAAAATATATTTGTCGTCAAGGACTTTCAGAACGATAGGTGCACAATATTGTGGGATAGTTCGGCACAAGCCGAAGTGCGTATTGATACAAAAGAGGGTGTGCCGATATGCCAGTATTGCGGAGCAGGTGACTGTGCCCATGTTGGTTTCACGATATGTCTGGAGCAACTTCATGGCAGGGGTGAAACGTTGGAAAGCATAGAGGCTGAAACTGAAGTTGAAGGTGGTCCTGTAAACAAGGACAACCAAATTGGTAGAGGATCGATCTTTGATTGGGAGAAATGATAGATTGCTACGCATATGGAGGTATCTAAGCTTCCATCTTAATCATTGATCTTGTAGCAACTAAAAATACTGCCGATGATAGTAATCCTAGTATTACCACTTCAATATTAGTAAACATATCCACCTGTGCAAAAATACCTGCCCTAGTAATATCAACTATGTATGTCAAAGGATTGACATAGAAAAGCTCAGACAAGGGTTGAGGTAACCCCTCTGAAGGATAAAATGCTGAACTAACAAAAGCAAAGAATAGAAATAGACCGTTACTAATTACATTATAGCCTTCGCTACTCTTCATTCTAGTGGATAGAATTATTGTAAAAGAACCAAAGAATATTGATCCAGCCACCAACGCGTATATAGTGTAGGGCATACTCCATAGTGTGACATTGATCTCGTGGAATATCGTGGGAAAACCAATTATCATAATAACTCCAGCACTACCCAATCCAATCAGAATAAGTGTTATAAGATTGGCGATAACATATTGCATTTTATTAAACGGCATAACCAGTAATTGTTGAAACATGCCGTTTCTCTTATCATTCCAGATGATAGCTCCAGCTATAGTACTTCCATTCATTACATTAAATCCTATCATACCGGCAGTCAAAAATGAAACATATGTTACGGTCAATGACCCTATGGTGATGCCTTGGTCTCCTATTAAAGCAGAATAGGCATACCCTGCAACGAATATGTAGACAACAGGAAAGGCAATCTGCCAAATCAAAAACATCTTGTCGATAGCTGCAACAACATTCCTGTACACCAATAGAATGATACCGTAACCTAGGATATAATCATACACTGACTTCATTCCCGTTCTTTACCCACAGAATTATTCCCATCATTAACTATAGATAGAAATACCTCCTCCAATGATGGAGGATTTATAGAAATACTTTCTATTTGCATACTATTCTTAGAAACGAGCTGTAAGATCTCAGAGATAACTTCTTCTGCATTATTAACTGTAATTCTAACAGTATTTGGATTTGTTTCATCAATATCAATACGAGAAGTAGTATTAGTATTATTATCAAAGCGATTTTCGCTACTTATAATTATCTTCTCAAGTAAATTTGCGAATGATTTATTGAGCACATCTTTAAAGGTGATTTCAATAACCTTGTTAGCTCCACCATATTTTTGCTTTAGCCCTGGTGGAGTATCAAAAGCAATTATTCTTCCATGATCTATTATGGCAATTTCATTACACAA
The DNA here is from genome assembly GCA_035643435.1 of Nitrososphaeraceae archaeon. Classification (GTDB taxonomy): domain Archaea; phylum Thermoproteota; class Nitrososphaeria; order Nitrososphaerales; family Nitrososphaeraceae; genus TH5896. The sequence goes on from DASQQK010000014.1 coordinate 48,231, forward strand.
ATATTCTGCTTCCTCCATTATATGGGTAGTAAAAAAAACCGTTAGACCAGACATCACATGTCTCTTGATATAGTCCAAAAGCATGCGCCTCGCAGATGGGTCCAGACCTACCGTAGGTTCATCAAGAAATAGAAGCTCCATTTTCTCTCCGTGCATGAATTCTCTTGCAAGCTGCACTCTTCTTCTCTGACCTATCGAGAGCTCATCATTTTTGGAATTTCTGATGGATTCAAGGTCAAAAGTACTCAATATTTCGTTCACTTTGTTCTTTCTCACTCTCTTATCATGTAATCCCCATAGTAGACCATATAGGTCAAGGGCTCTTTCCACTGTTAGGTTTGCTTCGAAACTCGGGTTTTGTGATACAACCCCTATTTTTCTCTTGATTTCAGACTGTTTTTTGGTTATGTCTTTACCAAAAATATATACACTTCCATAAGTGGGGCTAAGAAGAGTCGTAAGGATCTTAAGGGTCGTGGTCTTTCCAGCACCGTTTGGACCAAGAAACCCAAAGACTGTACCGTACTTTACTTCAAATGAAATACCATTGAGGGTAAATTCATTAACCTTGCCATATTGCTTTTTAAGATTAGTGACCGAAATACACGGTCCATTTCGCTCTACGATCGATGAAGGTACTTGATTGGTGCTGGTCGGGTCGTTTATCATTTATTGCCGCCAGAATACCGTACTGTTATATCGCAGTTTATGTATACATAGTCGACTCAAATGATAATATATAGAATACGGCTTATAAATATGCAAGGAATCGAGATATAGCGGTGGAGTAGCACATATTTAAGTATAACTGACTGGTCACCGCTACTTGGGTATAAGGTTAATTGTCAACTAGTTCATCACTTTCATGCAACCTACGATGAACTTGGGGTTACGCTGGTGAAACATTAGGATAAGCCTTTGCTCAAAGAGGTCTACCAAGGAGGTTGTTTGACATGCAAGCAATCTAGTCATGACGAGGGGACTCCTTACACCTGCGCTTCGGCAGCCACATTCGCATCTTGCAGAGGTCACGAGCCCGAGTTAAAAATATTATGCCAAAATTACAGATGTATACGCAAAAGATAAAAAATAATATCGTTCTTCGGTCGATTCAGAGCACAAATTGCGCTCTTAGTTTATTCGAATTCTCGGACAAGATAAGAATCTCAACCTATACTTATTAACGTAGTCAAACCAAAAGTATGAGGTTAATGCTCGACCGAAATGCCAAGCGAATATTTTGGTATCTTTTTGCTGGCTCAAGGGGAGGTAATAACAGAATCAAGATTATCGAGGTGCTAAAAGAACATCCACATAACATAAATCAGCTTGCTGAAACCCTCAAGCTTGATTACAAGGCTATTCAACACCACATTCTAGTACTTGAGAAGAATAATATGGTTAGTAAGGTGGGGGAAAAATATGGCGTGTCATATTTCATTTCGGACTATCTTGAATCAAATATAATTGCCTTTGATGAAATAGCATCCCAAATAGCAAACAGGTCAAAATAAGGATATATGTGCAAGCCAGTTAAAACAGCATTTACTCTTTAGATCTGGATCAAATATGGATAAAAGTAAATAAGAGAATTACAATATTTTGATGCTGTTAGGTTGGATCCTCTGGTCAGCGCTAATGCGATCGTTGCTTCAGCTAATATTGCTGTCCTAATCGCATTACTTGTATTGTACGTAAAGGTCTACAAAAGTAGTAAGGCTAGATTCACTATTGGCCTAATAGTTTTTACTGGCCTGTTGATGTTGCACAATATAATTGCCGTTTATGGATACTTCATGATGGAGCCACTTTATGCTCCAACATTGATCCCATATTTTTTGGCGATACATGTAGCAGAACTTGGGGGGCTATTGGTATTACTTAGAATAACTCTTCTGTAATTAGTTGTATGTTATTCGCTAGATCTTTTGCAGAGTGTCTTGAACCATTCACATTCAGCTTAGTAGGTCCAACAATTCCTTGCTAATTCTAATTATCTGGCAGTCTGATAATCTAAGTATCATCTCTTATTAGCATATGAACAAACATGGTTCTCACCATGGAATATCTTCTAATGGACGCAAAGCCTATAAATCCTATATAGTGACTAGTGTACCAGCCATGTATTCACAGAACCTAAAATACGTAATGAAAGGTTTTGTACTCGACTCTCAGAAGTAGAAGCTAGGACTAGGATATCCGAGATTCAATACCTACCAATATGCGCTTTCAGATTCAATATCCAAATCAGTACTGCTTCTGTTGGAGATATATTCATTTATTTTCTCAAAGCCCTTAAATGTTCCCTCAATCGCGAAAAGCGAAGGAGCGTTGGTTGTGGGAAGTTCACCACAACAGCTATCTTCAAATTTCCTGATATCATATTCTACATACTCGATTCCTGATAGTTTCAGAAGGCCGATTGCTTTAAGAGAATCATCAGACTCATCTACAAGTAACACTGGTTTACGTCTAGACACATGGAATTCTAGCTATGCAGATAGATAAATACATAACCATATGTTTATTGGGTTCTTTTAAATATCTAGGCAGGAAGCTTTTCACGCATCTGATCCAAGGTGATGTTGTTGCACATTACGTTACTGATCTGAAGTATAGTGAAAAGTCAAGTTCTGAATATTGGTGAATGTTTACGGACGACAAATTTAATGTGCTCATATGATCTCTTCACAATCACCTGCATTGTCATCATTCTCTGATATATTGAAGTCTATTACCACATCTGTTTCTCCCCCACAATCAAAGTAGTCTGCACCGGCGCCACCAATGAGAATATCGTCTCTCTCGCTGCCATATAGTTTACCGTTACCTCCGTTACCAACCAGATAGTCATTATCAAGTCATCCCACATCATTGTCTGTTCTGCCAAAAATCTGGTCACTTTCAATCCCTCCTTGGAGTATATCATTTCCTGCATCTCCGTATATCTTGTCAGAGTTTTCGTTTATTTGGATTTTGTCATTACCTCCTTCGCCATTTATTGGTGCTGAAGAAGACTGTAATTGTTGTTCCGGCGCATGAATTGCACCTGTTATTGTGGTGATGCAGATGGTCATCGTTATCACTGATAAGTTACTATCATAAACTTGCTAACGGTGACAAGAGAGTTATGCCGGTCCTTATTAGATATATTCTTCATCCATAGTAACAAAATAGCAGATATATAACATATTGCCATCTCAGTTTGGTGCAAAAATAACGTTATCACACTTATACACTCATCTTTCTATATGCACTAGATCTGTTAGATGATCCTGACCAGAAGAGAAAGCTGTAAGATTCACTTCTAAAGAGACTTACAGGCAGAGGCTCGATACTATACAATGAAAAGCCTAAATACGCTTTTCACGGTTCATAACCGTCAATAGCGCTGCATTCTTAGCGGCAAGCTCGGCTATCCTCTGGTCGGTATCATCACTTCCAATTATTACAACATCTCTAAATTCCGGCTTTAATTTGTTAACTAACAATAGCCTAATATGAGACTCTCTCCTTAGTGCATCATACCTTGTTCCTGGGATAATGAATTTTTCATTCATATAGAATAATGTTGTAGCTCCCAAGGCTCCCATTTTTATTGCAGCGTCTCTCTGTTCTATTCCAGACTTTACTGCAAAGCTCAGTCGTTTCAATAGAACTGCATAGTTATATCTTCCCAAAGCAACGGAACATTTAGGAAGAGTACACTCTCTAGGAACACATGATAATATATGTAAAAATATTTTATTTCCCTTGGTTGACATCTGTGTTCCAGTTTTACTAGTCTCTATTAGCCCCTGCATCTTCAAATGCTTTATTAATGTCTTAATAGATCCTTCGCCAAGACTTAGTTCTTGACATAGTAAATCTCTACTAGTATGACCATTTATTTCCATGAGCTGAAAAGCTTTGAATACATGTGCGATATCAAATGAAAGAACTCTGCTTGGAGCATATCTGCCTGAGGTTTCTTGTAGAACCTTAACATACATATGCATTTCCTTTGAATGTAATGTGTTATGAATTAGTGCCAATATGAATTTATTGTATGAGTAGTGTCTGATTCACGCGATCGTATTTCACAAGAGTCGTCCGAAAATAGGAATATATTTGAGCGTGCTGACAAAGCGCTTAATAGAACCATTGGAAAAGGAAGAAGTTGATTTTATCAGTCTTGACAAAGTAATTTCAGACTTGGATTGCACTAGTAATTATTTCTTAAATCTCTTTAATAACAAAGGTTTCGATATGGGAATTCTTAGACTTAGAAAAGGAGAGGTAGATACGCAACTTCCCCATTCAGTGAATGAAGTTTATTTTGTAGTTGAAGGAAATGGTTTTATAGAAATAAAAGGTGAGCTAAAACCGGTAAAGAGAGCTGATTTCATCTTTGTCGCCGCAAATGTACGACACAGATTTATCGTAGACGAACAGGATCTACTGGTAGTCTATTTTTTTCCTTCTTTGGGATAATCAATTTTTGAACTATTTTCAAAAATTAGATGGACCATTGCGGGTATTGATCGTGGGATAGTTTATCCAACTATCGTACAGGCCGACATAATCGTTATCGAACTAAGAAAGGATAGAAGACGTTGGATGAACTTGCCAAGAGTTTATATACGAGACAACTGTCTAGTATTTAAATTAAATGTCCACCATTAACATGCAGATCTTAAAGGAGTCCTCTGGTCCGTCAAGAATTGCAGTTGGTGTATTATTAGCTATACTATTGTTTGGTATGTTCATTGTGGGATATGATCAGGGACAGTTATTTAGCCTAGCAGAGGGAGAAAAGGCATTTGATGATATGTGGATACATGAACTCTATCATGATTTGAGACATGCCGCTGGCTTTCCTTGCCATTAATCTGTCTCTGTTTACACCAAAACGATAGGAAATGAAAACAATTGCTTTTATACTTATAACACTTATTTCTGGAGCTATAGCAGGCACGATACTTGGTTTAATCAATCAATTATTAGCCGAACCATACATAGATCGGGCTATTGAGATTGAAGTACAAAACAGAGAGACTTCTGGCGAAATTGTAGATCATAACGAGCTAGTGCAATATCGTTCGTGGCAGAAAGGAGGTGCGATTGTTGCGGGAGCAATTTTGGGTACCTCACTATCTGCATTGTTTGGAATAGTTTATGCCTACTCCAGGGATTCTCTTCCAGGATCCAACAACAAGAAGAAAAGCGTGGTCCTCGCCGGAATTATGTTTTTAGTAATATTTTTCATTCCTATGTTGAAGTATCCCGCAAATCCTCCAGTTGTTGGAGATCCTGAGACTATAGAGTTCCGAGAAAGTTTGTATATTAGCATGTTAGTCATTTCTGGATTTTCAGCGTTGGGTGTTGCATTGCTCTATAGAATACTAGGTCGAACGCAGAGAGAATTGAGGAAGATCATTGTGCCAGTAATCTATATTGTGATAATTGCTTTGGCGTTCGCATTTTTGCCTGCGAATCCTGACGAGATTACAATAACTTCTGATCTGCTTATGAATTTCAGAATTATAACTACAATAACAATGGGAATATTCTGGGGGATTATGGGTATTTTATTGGGTTCGTTCTGGGATGTTGTTAAGCCCCATGAAACCAAGGCACCCAAGCTCAGCACGCTGTAAGATCTAAAACCAGTCTAATTGTGAAAGTTCCAAATCTAACTCCTATTTAATTGGCGCCATCTGGAATCTATGTATGAAGTTACAGTACTAAGATCCGGATTGACTTATTTGTCGTGTGCTTTTTCAAATTCAAACTTTAGAACGAGGACAAAGTAACCTGAGCTCACCATGAACGAGATGCACTATTTGAAAACAGCATATTCAATGGCAGTTTTCTATTTCTGCATGAATTTAAAATCATGAGAGCCTTTAATGCACTCTTTTCCTTATCCTTTATCTCTAGCATTACATCAAAATCTAATCCTGCTGTTGCCTTCAAGAATTTCTTAAATGATGTTATATCGATACTTTCGGCATGTTTGCCTTTTCTCCCCATTGAACTTCTTTCACCATTTTTTGGTTGTGCGTTACTGTAATCGACAATCTGCAACCCATCTTTATTCGTATCCCATGTTGATGTAGCCTTTCTAAATGCGAACTTGAGTAACTCACCATCAGATAACAACTCATGATGAAAACTATCAAAGACTATCGGGATGTTTATTTGTCGATTTAGCTCAAGACAGTCATTTAGATGATAAAGGCGATCATCATTCTCTATAACAAGTCTTTGCCTAACTGCATCATTAAGTGTATTATATACAGTAACAAACCTCTTTAATGCTTCAATCTTATTTCCGTAAATCCCTCCAACGTGAATCTGTACTTTGGCTGTTTCATCAAGATTCATCGCATCCAAAACATTGCAATGATATGTTAATTCACTAATAATACTACTTTTTATTATCGTGGTATTTGGAGAGTTGAGGATCACGAATTGGTCTGGGTGCATGGAAATACGAATATTGTGCTTTCGGACGAAGCTTCCAATTTCTTCAAATTCTGATTGGAAACGCTCATACCAATTCAATTTACAAATTGGGTGAGAAGCAAATGGGATGAGATCAGAACTAATTCTAAAATATAGTAGACCGTGTTTGACATTGTACTCTAGAATCTGCTCAAGATAAGACAAATTGCCACTAATAGTTTGAACTAATTTGTTTTCTGAATAGGATGCCAATCTGAAAGTAGTTGGGACAGTCCGAAGGATACTGTTATTTATACATGGATATCCTATTTTCACAAAAATGACTCACTATCGTGTGAATAATATAGCTCATTCGATTTTTAAACGTATCACAACATATGATTCAAGATATGGATTCAGATCATGACTCACCCCTTAAATTTACTACCCAAGCTTCAGTAGCCCTTGGACCTTATTCTTTTCTAAAATATAAAATAGGATCACTACTAATATAGGTAATGTTACTACTAAAATAATACCTGGGGCAGCCTGAGTTAGACCACCAATAGCATTATCTTCAAAAATTTGAATCGAAATAGTGTGAGGATTGTATGTCATCATCATAGTCGCCCCGAGCTCTCCGACCGCCCTTACCCATGACATGATTATACCTATTATTATTCCCGTCCTAGCTAGCGGAAGAGAAACCCGGAAGAAAGTCTGTAGATTGTTCTTACCAAGTACTCTTGCGACATTCTCATATGATCTATCAACTGATTCAAATGCCGCTTGGCTTGCCAGAATCATAAACGGAGAAGCAATATATGTTTGAGCTAATATAATTCCTAATACAGATTGAGTAAATTCTGCTCCTGGGAAAGCTAGTGCGCTTATTGATGTTGGTGCAAACATCCCTAAGAGAAGCGTTCCACTTGCCAACGGAGGAAGAACTAGTGGAATGATTACGATAGCTCTCAAAATGAATTTTCCTCGGGAGTCAGAATATCTTGCCAAGAAATATGCAAATGGTATCCCGATCACACATAGAATTGATGTAGAGATCGTTGCAGTAAATAGACTCAGGATGAAAGCGTTCCAAACCCCCTGTCGTGCCAAAGATTCGAAAATGTTCAAAGGGTCCAGAAAGGTCAAAATTGTAGTAAGAGGAAACACAATATATGCCAGAGTTAGTGTCGAAAGGATTGCGATTATGACATTAAATCCTCGGTG
>DASQQK010000015.1:0-9848 GCA_035643435.1 Nitrososphaeraceae archaeon
GTTTTTTGGTCTGTCAAAAGGGAAGCTTGAATTTCTCAATAACTCTGTGCTATTGTTTGAGATTGATATAAACCTTGAAACCCTCGATGATAACATAAAACTCTGGGAGTGGAAATAACTAGTGATATCACCTAGTAACAAATTAATATACTAACCTGAACCAAACGCTGAGTCTGTTGGTCAATAAAGAAAGTGTGTAACCGCATAAGGAACATCGCAGCAGTTGGAATTGAAAGAATGGTGTCGCTCAATGACCTTGGCCCTGCAAAATTCAAAGAGGCGTACCAGCAGGTCTTATGATAGGTCTGCTGGAATTGGTTATTTTTACCTGCATTTGTTTGATCCTTTCAAAAAGCCTTCGAATCTTGTTCCTTTAGAACGCCAAGTCTTTCTCGCCTGAGTCAGTCTCTTGTAGAAGCAGTTACGGAGTGTGAATTAACCGTAAACAGCTTGTGTGAAGTTCGAATAATCCCCTATTTCCCAATGCTCTACAATTTGCCCATCTGATATACGGAATAGATCTGCAACTGCAGTTGTGAATGGGTTGCCGTTAGCCGGGGTACCTAAAAAGTCTTTACCACTAAAAGTAGCATTCCAACTATTGAATATGGCTACCATATCTCCCTCAGCAATCAAATTAATAAGAGTACGTTTTTGATCAGGAAAGGAGCTAAATGAGATCTGTGTTATTTCTTTAAATTTTTGTTTGTCTGCACCAGTATGTACATGCGACAAAAAGGTATCTGCCACGTATTTGTCTACAGCACTGGCATTGCGATTGTCATATGCCTCATCATAGAATGCAGTTACTAATGCTTTGTTTGCTTCCTCTTGTGAGGTATCTTGTCCGGAAACCTCCTTTAAAGGTACAAGCCATAGACTACCGATGATCGCAATCCCTAGGATAGCCAGAGTTAATGGTATCTTTGTCTTGACTTTCTCCATACAGACCATCTTAAAAGGAATAGACTAGTATAAATGAATTTATTGGGAGTATCTTGCCTTAAGTGCAAAATGGTTAAAGTTTATATTCTTGTCTCCGCTCTTAGCAATATGAATGGTCTAGGGTCATCAGTTGAGAACCCATCAGCCTTTTTAAATGGTGAGATAGTATCAAGATATCTACCAGGAACTGGGATTTCTTCACCTCCTAGTCAAGGACAAGGTAAAGAGATTGTCTCAACCACAGGGTGTCCTACAGTTTGGTGTTAGCTCACAGATCATTTAGGTTCATATCATCCAAAATGTTATATGTTTAACGTGCAGAGTATGATTGTAACTAGAATACCAAAGGCACTTTTTCTTGACACTAGCTGTTCAAAATAGTTGATCAAGCAGCTTTCATAATTAACTATTTTTGCTTGCTTTGCCCTATCTCAATGATATAACCGTCAGGATCACGCATGTAGCAGCGAGTCTCGGACTGATGTTCTTTTGGTTCTGTTAAAAACTTGGCACCTCTTTCACTCCATTCCTTGTAACAAGACCAAATGTCTGCGACGCGAATATTCATAAAGTTGCTGGCCTCGTTACTATTTTGGGGAGTACGAAGAGTTATCGTTGGCTTATCATCTGTTGGACCGCCACCTACGTTTAAGATCAACCAACTGTTAGCAATTTCAATGATGGTAGGTTCCCCTTTGAGAACAACATTCCCTCCTAATACTCTATGATAAAATTCCGCTGATCGTCTCACATCCGCGACGGTCAGGAAGTGTGTTAGGATGAAGCCCTTTTTCGGAGGAAATTGATAGTTTCCTCCTTTGGTTACATTCATGGTTTGTGTAGAGCAAAGTAAGTATTATTTCTTGCTGTTCGCTCATTATTTTTTTGTTTCATACTGACCCTCGTTTTATACTGGTGGCATTTTAGGTCAGGTTATAGTTTTTGATTGCCTTGATGAACCAACTGGGTAAGATTTCTTTGTTCTTTCTTAGAAAATACTGAAATGCCGAATCTAAAATGTATGTTTTTGCCCAATCATCTTTGGATCTAACAGACCTGCCATAAGCCTGGACAAGTTTTAAAGCTGTCTGCCAGTAATACCATTCTGGAACCTTATTTCTCTTTGCGTTTATCCATCTGTCACTTTTATTAGGATATGGAACTTTTGTTATTATTTGAAATCTTGATAAATCCTCTTTTAAGTCCAGCCCCGTATGTAGCGACGGAGAAATTAGGACTGTTGGCTTTTTGGCGTAAAAGTGTTCTTGGACGACCTCATCTCTCTGTATCTCCGGATCGGTTACAATGAGTCTTCTAGCATTGTCCTTAGAAATATTATCTTTAATAAAATTGAGTTGCTCGTAAGATGTAGTGTGGATTATTCCCTTATGCTTATTGTGTATTGCCATTATATTATCAACTGCATTCGTAATGGCTGACTTAATTTCTTGTAATTGTAGATTATTGTAGTTAAGATAAGCAACATTCATGGGATAGATGGGTCTATTTTCTACTGGAAAGTCTGATGGAACCTGTATGAACTTTACTTCATCATTATCAGAAGATAACCCAATATTTTTACAAAAGGTCTTATAATTTAGTATTGTAGCACTCATAATAATTGTCTTTGAGCACCTGTCAAATATAGCCCTGCAATACTTTGATATATCTAATGGTTTGAATTCAACTTTTACCACTTCATAGTTCTCTTTTATTACGTCTGACACTATCCAATTTTCTGAATCTGATATGATATTATTTATCGTACGTGTTAGTCTCTCGATATCTCGAATTGCATCGGCAGCGACCTCATCAGTTAGTGTCTTATTTCTATGGACTGAGAGATCTTCATATTGTTCAGAAATTTGTTCATCACTTTCAAATAAATCTGATGAGGATACGACTCTAGTATTTACATTTGGCTTCTTTTTGTTGGGACCAGACCAGCCATACTTAACCTTACGTTCAATGGCCAGGGTTTCTGCTACTGATCCATTGCCAAGCAGATTAAGCAATTTTGTTTCAAGTCCTATCAAGAAATCGATCCATCTCTTGACATCATCAAAACCAAAGTCGATGAGTCTTAGATTAGAGATATATCTTTTCCATCTTCTCTTTGTAATTATTAATCCTCTGAACTTTACGAGTTCTGTCTCTAACAAGTGTCCTTCATCTAATATAAGTAGTTCTCTTGAAGTAAGATTCTTCTTGTTTGGAAGAAGTGCCAAAAAATTAGAATAGTTGAAAATAGAATGACTAGCACTTAAAGCGATGTTTAATTGATCAAAATATGGGCACGCTCGCCAGTCCATAACTTGAGAGTCTTCATCCTTGAAGTTTTTGAGGTGAAGCCATTGCGCGTAATTATTCTCGTAATTCTTAATGTTTACTACCGGAATGAATACGGATTCGTTTCTCGTACCTTTCTTGACCACATTATAATCCTTCAGAAAAGTTCTATATTTGCAGCCGTTGTCTCTAAATGTATCATCAGTCATACAAGGCCCATACTCGACCGTGGTATGTTTGCACTCACTAATAATTTGATCCTTTTTAGCTAGAGATTTACTTTGGCTTGGTATCACGGGTGAGAGACAAAGTTTACATCTATATTTACCTTCTCTTATGAAATCTTCCTTTACTAAACAAGGGAAATTACCTTTACCTTTGACTACCTTCAGGTGTGAAAAATCATTAGCATACTGGGTTTGTAAATCCTTCGTTGAAGTACATATATAGCTTGATCCCAATGTGAGTGCGAATGACACAGCTAAAGGACTCTTGCCAAAGCCTGTAGGTGCTTCAAGAAGAATTCGCTTATAACCTGAATTAAAAGCATCACAAATTTCCTTAAGAATATGATCTTGTCTTTGTCTTCTCTGCGGGAAGGGAAAATTCCTTGTCACTTGAAATGTGCTTATTGATTGTGCTCTGTTCATATTAGAACGCCGATAATTGTACTCTTCGTATTAATACGAATACGCTGATTTATCTTTATATCTATTTTCGCAGCCTTCATAACGGAGGGGTAATCTTCATTTCAAATCCTGGCTCGGCCTCATGTTCATTCTAAATAGAATTCCAAGTACAAAAAGGCCCCTTTTATACATGTTGATCTAGCAGTTGACGGTCATTAGAAATGACAATATTCGTATGCATTCCATTTTGTAGAGCCAATTTATCTGAATACATTTTTCTCATGCACAAAGCCTGTTAAAGGACTAGGATTTGTATCCGATCATTAGTTTGCAGTTGGCATATGCATAGAAATTGTAAATAAACCGCTAATCTATCCGCAGCTGAGCATATGCCTACCCAAAATATTAGAAAATACTCAATTGATGAATAATGATATTTTCATGATTTTAACCTGTACATTATATATTGTGGTTAATATTTGGATATTTGTGAATCTATTCTATAATTAGGTTTATTTACTTGTAATGTGTAATAGTAAGAGAAGATCGATTAGCCGAAAAAGTAGGTCGACATCGTTCTGGAGGATCGTGGAAGTTAAGGCTTGTACGTACTTCGGAGATGATGTATGCTGTCATATGCGGTAGGTTGCTATCCCCTTAACAAGGATGGAGATATAGGCATAAGATAGTATGGGACAAACTACGGGACTACAATATAGCCTATCAAAGTAGTCTTGGAAGAGAACCACGCCTTCGAATGCTAATCGATCTAACATTTGTCTCCGTAATAACACAATTAGTTGTACTTGCCAATGATTACCTGGCTCTCTCTTCGTCTGCTTCATCTTTTGAAGGTGTAGATGGCGCAGCTCATGCCGCTGCTGATGAAGGAACTACTCTATAAATGGTCCCAGAGTCAAATGACAACACATAGAGATATCCATCTGGTCCAGTTTCTAAATCAGTAATAGATCCAAATCCATTACCAAAGGTTATGGAAGATTGCTCCTCCTCATTATCTACGACTAAATCAGGTAAATTGTCAAGAACAAGAGCACTCCTGTCGGGATTGACTCTAAAGTAGTAGAGATTTCCGTTGTTGTAATCTCCTACAAATACATTATTAGAATAGGTCTCGCCTAAACTGGATGAATCAAGGAATTCTATGTCAGTTACAGCAACCGGGTCCAGCCATGTCAAAAGAGGATCTGCATAATGAGATCCGGGAAATATGACTAAATCATTTTCTGTACTTCCGGATGTGGAAATTGGACCCATAATGGTTTGCCATCCGCTATTAAATCCTGGCTTTACCAGATTGATCTCATCATTTGATGCTGGACCATTTTCTGTATCCCAAACATTGTTTGTAACAGGATCAAATGTGAGTCCAAAACTGTTTCTTATTCCATACGCATAGTATTTACTTAATGGATTATTTGGATCCGTAGATAAGGGATTATCTGGAGCGGGTGTTCCATCGTTAGGATTTACTCTGAAAATCATGCCAGTATCATCTGGATCAGGACCATCAGGAAAATTCTGAAGTTTTCCGTCATGATTTAAATCTCCTATAATTCCATATAGGTAGTTGTCCGGGCCTATCGTCAGCTTACCTCCGTCATGATTAGGACCTGGTATTGCAGGAAGATCTACCAACATGGTTGGGTCATCAAGTGTCTGGCCATTCCAATTATATTTGTAAACGCTATTTCTTAATTCACCTGCTTCTTCTCCTGACTCAGTGTAGTACAGAAAAACGGTCTGGGCACCTGCATTTTGAGTAGAACTAGAAGCAGTACTAGAACCTGTCTTGCCTCCATTCATAACTGCTATTCCTAGCAGCCCACGTTCGCTATCTGTGTCAACAGGAACTTGTAACACGGGTTGAGGCACAAGTTCCCCATTTGAAACTAGTCTAACTTGACCCCCTTTTTCCAATACCAGAATATTTTCGTTATTCAAAAATGCCATGCTTGTAGGAGAGCTTAAACCTTTGACAAATGACTCGACACTCAGATTTGGATCATTAACAGATTGTGCTAATGCGTTGTTTGATTCATGATGTAAAAGTGAGAAAATTAAGCAAGCGGTCACAACGACATGAACTTTAAAGGATATTATTCTGACGACATGGTTACATGCTCTTGTTGTCCTCATTATCAATACTTCCTGAAGTTTGGATACATGAATAAAATAGGTTTCCATGATAAAGAGAAAGATCGTGTCGTCGAAATTTTCTGGACTCATCACGTACAATGCGCTTCATTGTCATCCTCATCATATTGCACAGAACCGTCATGAGCTATCCTTTCAATAAGTCTTTGAGAAAGGCAACCCCCACCATCTCACCATAATGACTGCTCGTCGATGCTATGGATGCATCACGGTTTCGCCAACTCCACTATGTTTATATTCCAGTAGTAATATTATTGGTGTTACACCGGAGTTGCACTGGTGTTACACTGACTTGATATAAAATTAATTAAAAGAACAAAATGGTTGTGTCCCACCTGCACGGAGTTATCACCTACTAGACATTGGAGTGTACGCAGACATATACAAAGAAAACACGATGGTGTGGGAGAACCAATCAGCTTCAATACATATCAGACGCGAGATCAGATGCACATGGCGTCAAGTGTATCTGACTCCTATGCGACTTCAATTAGTAATACAACACAGCCTAATTCTATGACTAATAATCTCGGTGATTTACTTAGATACCAGAACAACCCCTTTAGATTTCTTGTACACCACGAGACGATGCCAATTCCTCAAAGCAATGATACCTGGATGTTGAAACTTCAAGAGATTGTAAGACTATCTTATAGATCCAGAGTCGATGCCCCGCAATTCGTCTCTAACATTCTAGTTTATTTATCTTCACTTATGCATTTTATGGACGAAACCAGATGGGAATCAGTAATAGATGAGATCCTAAGGGATTTACGCAGTAGGTGACTGACTGTTAACCGATAATGGCAGACATCATTTCACTGTACTGCTGCCTTACTATCCAATCCTAAGATTCATTGCATTCAAGGACATACGTATTTTCAGCTAATTCCTGATCCTATCACCTGAATTCTGCACGGCAATTTCTAGATTGCCCAGATCCGAGGCTTTCATAAATTAGTGTCTATACTTGTTTCTAATCAGGACATTTACTGGAATAATGGCCAACCAGAAATACTGCGCAACATCCAAGTCAATAAATGAGATAGCTATGGAAATAACAAAAACTATGGGTATAGACAGGAGGCCAAAGAAAGTACCCTTTATGAATAAGGGGTTCATGTCTTTGGCGACTAATCTGTGCTGGTTAGTCGCATACCACCATATCAACACAAGTAGTGAACTTGTCATAATTACTAACACACAGTAAATGATATATGGTATTTGATATGAGGCGTAGTTCGTTACAATTGAAGTTGATAATGAGAGAAGAGTTATAAGCAATAAGAATAGCAGATTAAGATAAACTATCGAGATGTGTGACCCCTTAATATGGTTGAACACTTGGTGATACGACATCCAAAAAATTGCAATAACTGCAAAACTAATAATATAATCCTCGAACTGCGGATAAAGATCATATAACCTTTCTAAAAGTTCCGATTGGCTGAGATCTAGGGGCAAATCTGGTATTTCAATGGAGAGTGCCATAAGGGTAATAGCAAAGGCGAATACTGCATCACTAAATGATATTACATGCTCTACCCTTATCTTCGGAGTAAATACTCGCGCACTCATTATTTATCAGACTCTCAACTAATACCACTATCAACTATTACCAATACTATTATCAATTATAGGTAAAAGAGTAGAAAGTATTGTCTACTTCTTTTAGATTAAGGCTATAGTAGTTAAGACTATATCTAGAGATTCATTTGTAAGACTGTTATACCACATTGCTGGCAAACAAAGAAACGAATGAGGATCATCATCGGATCTGCATGACTCAAGTAGCATGAATTCTCTGGAAACTTGGCTATGCCGCGTACAAATCCTATTTGCAACTGGAAATTGCAAGTAGAAATAACTGGAAATTTATTTTTGAAAAATAAAACTCATGCAATCATCAAAGTATTGTTACCATATGACATTCATAGAGTACTGTTGGAGAATTCATGTCAATCCTCCCAGTACCTTTATCATCAATTGGATATTATAACAAGAGGTACCTTGATAAGCTTCATCTCACTATAACCATCATTTTAAATAGGTAATTTTTTAATCTGGCATAACTAATACCTTGATGTGGAGATTTGTCCGAATTGTTGTATATGGCTGGGAATAAGGAGAAGAGAGTAATTGAGGACCGACAATATCATCAGATCGGATCTATTTAATCAGGGTAGAATATGTGATTATTGTGGAGCCAATCAGGATAGCAAAGATGTAGATTCGCTTAGATTCCTGCACGCAGATTGTTGGAAGCGGTATAGGCTAGAAGGTAAAAATTATGGGATCCCAGCCAATTATACAGGAAAAAAATAGGATGATAAGTTTATCTCTTCTCTGTAACAAGGTTCAAGGGTAGAAAATCTGAGTGTTGGAACTCTTTAGGTTGTTTGAATAGGAACCTTGATAAGATCGTGGAATATGATATTGGGATATTGGGATTAGAGGATTTTAAACGAAAGCAAACACTATATAATTTACTCAAGTCCCAATACGAGGCTGAACTGAGTGAACTCTCACATTATATGGAACTCTTAGGTAGCATGCAAAATAATCTTATAAGAACATATTTTCAAACGTTACTTACTGATGGACTTAAACATGTACAGTACATTTCGGCAATGATGGCAAATATAGAAGGGGGAAGCAGTAGTAAAGCCTTGACAAGCAAGGGAATTGCAAAATCTATCTCTGAAGAGAAAGAATCTCGAGATCTTCTATACAATTGCCTTGAAATAACGGATGATCCTGAATCAAAATCTATTCTAAGAAGTATCATCGTAGATGAAGAGCATCATATCAAAATCCTTGAACATATTTCTGAACTAGTTGAATCATCTTCTAAACAGTGACTTGCAATATGTTGGTCAGTGAGCTATAAGATCATATTCAGAATGCTTTGAAGGTTGTCTTATTGCGTCATTTCGTTTCGTTCGGAGCAGGAGGTTTAAGATTAGTATGACCTCAACCAGTACATTGATTTCATTTGGCGTAAAGCCCCGAAAATCTGAGAGCTCCAATCTCTTCGAGCTTCTTCAATACATTTATCACATCCATCTCGATTGACTCCTTGTTACGTTCCGCTAAGCCTTTCTATTGGTAACTTTATACTGGTAACTACACTCTATGGTTAAACTGAGCGCGCCGTAAGTGTTATAAAGCATTCCAACGGGTGCTGTTCAATATACATCAATAGCACAAGATTAGCTATTCATATGCTTAATATGACTAATTTGAAATCTATCAATCGTAATGCTATATGGGTTCTTATGTGGATTAGGAGTTGAAGGAGGACTCATGCTTGGCCTGACCTTGGCAGAAGTAATAACGAAATACTGGAACTACAGAAATAGTGCCAGTCATGGGGGATCCCATCATTCACCTCAAAAAGTATATTTTTTCAATAGAAGAGTGCATCACGGCCAAATAGGTGTATTATTACTGCTATCTCTATTTTTTAGAGGTACTTCAGTTCCAGCAGCTATACTTACAGGTATAGGCATTGGCCTTGTTAAGGATGATTACATTGACTTTAAGGATTGGTTTCGATTCAAGAAAGGAGATGAAAACAGGAGTAGGGGATACTCCAAATCTGAGCAGGAATGTGATAACGATCTCTATTCAGGTAATCAAGAAGATATTAATATCTTAGCTTCAAATAAGCCCACTTTAGTATCAATGTACGAAAAAATAGTGACTGTGGTTGAATCACAATTCGAATCAATTAATGATATAAAACGATATTCGATGGAATTGCGAAGACAAAGAAGACGCGCTTATTATAGATTCAAGAGACGG
>DASQQK010000016.1:0-2278 GCA_035643435.1 Nitrososphaeraceae archaeon
AGAATTTACACTCCCAAATGGAATGAAGCAACCATTCATCCATGTGATGTTTGAGCAGGATAAAATATTAAATGATACGTTCAAGGACTGGAACCCTGAAATACCAAAGACTGGAGAAAATAAAACATACAAAACTCCAGAGAATCCAATCATTATTGAAGCTAAAGAGTTTTCCTTGACTCCCAAACAAATAACCATAAATAAAGGAGATAACGCGACAATTCTCTTCAAGAATGTTGGTACAGTGGCACATAGCTTTGAAATAGATAAGCTTGGCGTTAGGATAGATCCTATACAGCCAGGGGAATCAGAAACAATAAATTTCATAGCTAGCCAAGCAGGAAGCTTTGATTTTCGTTGTTCCGTCACAGGACACGCAGCTGCTGGAATGAGAGGAGTCCTTAAGATACTATAGATCTGGATTATCAGATACTTATAACACCGTATGGGTTTTCTATGATAATTATTATACTGTCTCCATGACAGGATACTCATTGGTCCAAATTACGGTCTTGAAAATATGATGTCTACCACCTGGAATAAGAGTAATAGCTAGGGATAATGATAACGTTCAAAGAAAATTCGGTAGTCCGAATAATCTCTCAAGTGTCAATGCCTGCATTGGAAAATTAAGGATATACAATGTTGAGGCAATTCACTTTACATGAAAAAATGTTTGTATTGCTCTAGCGACTCATAGAAAATGTAAGTACAATGCTTACAGCACCATCTCTGCGGACGTACTCTCACGTTCAAGTAAACCTATAGAATATGAGAAAACGTTCGTAGCTATAAGAAGCTTTTTTAATCTTTGTTAACCGCCGGATAAAATGCCCACATTCATGGGCGGCTCCAAACACGCTTAGCCTCGTTTGGCGATGACAGCTCGTGTTACCACGGTTTATCCGAATACCAATATAAACAAACAAAATAGCCAGACAAACTACTAGAAAATAAAAAAATGGTGGGAGTCTAGTTAATTTACCGATATTTGTGTGGGTATGTACAGTGTTTCTTTTCCTGAACCAATTCTTTCTATCTTGAGCAGAGTATGTCCCTCCTTGAGTTTTGCTATGATTAATCTTGCAGATCTTTTGCCTACATCAAAGTACTTTTCTGATCTACTATCTTCATTTGGATCGGCTACAATGAATCGTATCTTCTTGATAACTTGTCCGTTATAGGTTTTCTCTATTTCTTCTATTTTCTTTTCTGTTACGAACCGAAGGATTCTGCTATTTCCTATAGCTATTGTTATGTACTGACTTTCACTGTTGAGTTGCTGCTCTATCTGATTGATGTTACTTATTTCTTGTTCACTATATTTTCCATTCGTCATTTCTTTTTTTTCAGCCTGACAAATTGGCTTGCTTACTTTCCAGTAGGGAAAGGAAAGCAATTCTCGGCCACGCCACTAGAAGGCTTTGTCCTGTGGCCGTATCAGTCCATATACATTAATTTTGTTTTACTTCTCTACATGGCATGGTCTCCGGATTGCTCATTTGTAACAGATATCACCTCGCTTGTTTTATTTTCCAAACAAAATTCTTGTGCTAGTGAATTTAGATCGCATTTCAATATCTCTAGAATGTCTTTTACCACTTGCCATAACATTACCTTGTATTTTCTTATACTGAGGTCTTGTGGATCTAATGATGCTCCATTATGGTTGTCAGATTTGTAGTAATAGATAAGATCTCCGGCCTTTGCACGAAGTTGGTGACCAATCTTCTTCTGGATATTATTAACTTTGTAGTCAGAAGGATCTCTAGATAGTTCCACCCAGATCTTTAGAGCATCTGGGTCTACTTTCTTTCCCTCAAGATTTCGCACTGATTGCTTAAGGTACTCTACTGCAGGAAATGCATCATCGTTAAATAATATTATTCTCAGGAATTCACTAAAGGTCTCATTGAGCCATCGTGGTCTGTCATTCTTCTTCCCTTCCATTCCCCTTATGATTATATCGCCCTTAACAGTGACACCAACATAATGCTTCTTCTTTGTTATGATTGCCTTTACGAAGGTAGCGCTGACTTCCAGATCGATGCCGATCTTCTCTTTGGATTCAGAAATTAATTGTGACAAGGCTTGTTTTTCGTCATTATTACCGTTTTTAGTGTCAAGGAGGAATAGAGAATCTGTATCTCCACCCACTATTTCAAAACCATTTAATTCAGCGATTTTCTGCATTTTAGATAAGCTGTATCTGCCATATGCAGTAATGAGCTCAGCTACTCTGATATCATAATAATTGAAGTTTAGATCGCCAAAAAGT
>DASQQK010000017.1:0-3382 GCA_035643435.1 Nitrososphaeraceae archaeon
CATCATTCTAGAAACAAGGATCATCGGAGATCCAAAGTATCAATCACAACCACTGACTGCAACCTTTGATCTGATCGTTGGAGACCAGACCGCAGAGAATTTCAAAACGATAATGCTATATTTTGTGTCTCCTACATGTGCTGCGATCATTCTCGTCATCCTTGTCTATGAATTATATTGTAAAAAGAAAAGGACCAATGTGAAGCGACCGACGACGAAATGAATTTTGTTGACAAACATCTGTCACTGGAAAAATGAGACAAATGATATTTAGAGACTAATATTAGTCGTTTTAGAGTCCCAATACTATAAATTCCATATTGTCCTAACGTTACGTATATTCGTATGAATCAGTTTGCATTATTTGCTTTCCAAATTCACAGAAATTCACACGCTTTACATGCTTTGTTTGTTGCGTCGTTTATGATATTATTTCTTGGATTTACGTTCTTTGTTTCATTCCTTTACCCGGACGATGTATTTGGCCATGCTTTCCTTCTAGATAGCAATCCAGCTGCTTCGTCTACCCTCGAAAAACCCCCTTCAAGGGTTGAAGTATTTCTAAGCGAGCCTGTTGATGACAGTTACAGTGAAGTCAAGGTCATTGGTCCTGATGGAAAGCAGATAGACAACAAGGATACCCAACATTTTGACGGAGATCAGAGCACACTTGGCGTAACCATGCCTGAGGGAGGACTTGAAGATGGTGCGTACACGGTTTCAGTAAAGATGCTATCTCAGATAGACGGACATGTTACCGATGGTGCGTTCGTATTCGGCATTGGAGAAAAAACTTCCCTCCCCTCTTCCGCCGCTTCAGGCGAGGGAGAACAAGGAGCAGCTGGAGGATCGGCTTTCGATCAATTATCTGTACCTGATGCTATAGCTAGGTTTCCCGCTTTAGTGGGACAGGTCGTTGTAGTGGGAGCAGCCTTCAGCGCCTTGTGGCTATGGAGACCTTTTGCGAAACTACCTCTCTTTAGCGGCACATCCGGGAGAGAATATGCCTCATCAAGAAATGGTAAGCAGAAAAGGCCATCCATGTATAGCGCTGTATCTCAATTCAGGAAAAGTGTAGACCAACGAATGGTGAAAATGATGGTGGTCGGCGCTGCTGTCGTAGTGGCTGCCGACTTTGGAATGATTTACGCATTGGCATATTCCCTTGACGTAGGTATGGTAGATGCAATGACCACAAAGTTTGGCAACATCTGGTTTGTGAGAACTGCTGTCTCGGTTCTCTTACTTGCTTTGATTCTATTTGTCTTCTTGAAGTTAAGAAAGAGAATATCAATACCTTCGAAAAATGTGAGCTCTAAGCGGGACGGAACGAAGGTCGCCCCGCCTACAAGTGCGAGCACTGGCGGCATTATATCCAAGCCGATGCTTTTTGCTATTCTGGCTGTTGGCATATCCACTCTGCTGACCACTTCCCTGATGGGTCACGGTGCGGCCGTCACTTCAGGTGCTCAAATACCAATAACCATTGATTTTGTACATAATTTGGCAGCGTCAATCTGGATCGGAGGTGTCATCTACATTGCCCTCGCTGTAGTTCCAAGATTGAAACATGACAGAAGCCTGGATAATCGAGTTAAGTGTAGTATTTTGAGTATTACAATCCCTCGCTTTTCGACTCTACCTGTGGTTGTGCTGGGCATTCTCGTGATTACAGGTCCATTTTTGCTCTATTTATTAGAAGATGATCTGAACCTGACCCTTGCCTCCCTGTATGGAAAGGCTTTGATCGCCAAGTTAATCTTTGCAGGAATAATGCTAGCACTTGGTGGTTACAATCAGAGAATAGTTCATAGGAATGCCCTTAGAGTACTGACAAAATTTCAGTGGCAACAGGAAGAACAACAAGTGGTGGTATCGAGAACCAAGGATGCGAGAAACGCTCAATCACCTTCTTCAACGTCATCAGATTCTGTCTCCGGTCTCCCTCCTGGCGATAATGGGGATTCACGACTGCGTACTGTATTTTCTAGTTTACTAAATGATATTCGACAAAAAATTAGGTCTGGCAGAGATGACAAGAATAGGGCGCGAGGAGACTATGATTCCGATAAAGTCGAAACCACAACTAAAAACAAGAACAATAAGCCTAATTTGGACGGTACAAATCCATCTGGGCTCGGGGCGGATAGTGGGTCGAAAAACAATACTCAACAAGCATGGTCGAGGATAATTTCCAGATTCAGTTGGAGCATCAGGACCGAAGCAATTTTAGGAATACTTCTGCTGGCTGCAGTGGCTGTGCTCACAAATACCGGGCTGCCCGCTAGTGAATTCCAGGGTGCACTTCAGCAGGCTAGCACATATGCGTCACAGACAGATATTCAGAATCTTCTTATTTCTACTTCAGGAGCAGATAAGGGAATAGGCGGGGGTGGATATTCTGACACTCAATACCTTGAGAATGCCACCGCGAGGGTAAATCTTAATGTAGAACCCTTTGCAGTGGGAAACAATAATTTCGAAATTGAATTTTCCGATATTTCTGGTAATCCGATAGATATGCGAACGGTCGGATTGAAGTTAACCCAAACGGAGCAAAACATAGGCCCCATCGAAATTCAGACGAATAAGGTCTCCGAAGGCCACTTTGCCGCAAATGCCTCGTTTGGTCTTGCTGGGAAATGGGATTTAATAGTGGAAGGTGTTAGAAGCAAGGCCAACACATTGAATCTTGTCGCGACATTTAATCTGTTTGTTAAACCAGATCTAGATCAAATTGATTACAGCGTGATAGAGGTCCCTATCGCTGCTAATGGGAGCCAGCCTTTGTATCCAGTTTACGATCCTTCACGTAACTCCATTTGGGTGGGAGACACCTCCCTGTCTTCTGGGAGGATTTTTGAGTATGATATTGCCAGCAACAAGTACCTCGAACATAGGATAAACGGTACGAATATAGTGACAACAATGGCCTTGGACCAGTCAAATGACAGATTATGGTTTATAGATCCAATCTCGAAGACTCTGGGAGTATACGATCCTCAGGTGAATAGTAGTAAACAATACAGCTTCCCCAATGATCGTATAGTTCCAAGTTCAATTGCTTTTCGAGGTGCCGAATTCCCTACCGTTGCTAATAGTGGTAATGGTTCTAAGGGCATACGCACGTCAGCTTTGAACGGAAATCTAAATAATGATCTGAATGACGCCATTCAGGGGCAGGCAGGATCTGCGACTGTATGGATTACCTCACCATCTACCGGCGAAGTATTGATATTTGACACCGGAGTAGAGAACTTCACAAATATAATACCTTTGCCTACGCCCAATTCCAATCCGCTAGGGATTGTTGTTGACTCATCCAATGGACAGCTCTGGATCGCTGAAGGGGTGGGAAAAATCGCTAATATCGATCCTGCAG
>DASQQK010000018.1:0-3519 GCA_035643435.1 Nitrososphaeraceae archaeon
TTTTTTTGGACCCGACCCCAAAGAGGAACCCTATCTAACTCATCTCATCTAGCAGTTTCATTCTCAAACAATGTTCTATCCAGCTAATCTACATCAAATGGCATAACTCTGCCCTCTGACACCTTGTCCAAATTTCCAAAAATGTTGTGTGTGTGGTGTTTTAAAGATTTAGTGTGTTGAATATCCATATCCAGAATATTTAGGGAGTATGCACTAACCCAAGAAAATAATCATAGTGGTCGTCTAGCTATTAATTAGATTCCTGACATCACCAGATGTCAGTTACACATCAAGATTTTATATATAACTCTGGGTAATACCTTCACACTATGCATAACCATAACAATCCTACTCCATTCTCACAGCTAATAGCAGATTTCAGAGGTAAAAATCTTCCTGATGAACAGATTGAGGCTGACTATAATAACACTATAAATTATCCCAATAATTATTTTGTAGCACCTGAAAGCTGGCGTGAATGTTTCTATACAACATCAAGAAAAAATATGCTCTCCCTAAGCAAGGGGATTGAAAACATCGTAAGAGTAAAACCGCCTTTTAACAAATTTATTCTGATAGCGTTGTTTCAAAAATTAAGTAACTTTTATGAGGTTAAGGAACAATATGCTACCATTTGCCCTTTAACAAAAAAAACCTATTTAGTAGGTGCTAAAGGATTGGCTGAAGGAATAAGCTGGCCAAATATGGAAATCATAGATTTTACTGAATCTGGTTTAGATAAGAATTGGATCATTATTTCTATTTCTAATGATGAGGGATGTGCTTTAGTTGCTGAGGAGTTTAAGCCGGCCCGCTTTAGAGGATTCTTTACTACCAATTTAGATCTCACGTATAGATGTCTGAGTATTTTGAGAGATTTATTAGAGATCAAGGTTAGTATTTGACCAGCCAGCAAGCAAACGTAAATGCATCGAGAATCTCATTATCGAATATCTTCCTATCCTAGTCCATTTTTAGTGTTTGTTTGTCAAATTAAGCACCCCTTATCACCTTATCTACATTACCCAGTTTTAAGAGACATACACCATGTCTGATTTATCTAGCAAGAGTTTGATGCCTGATTGCTCACTCATATTTACATCTCAGATCTGATGCGCGGCCGCACTACCGGCTTGAGATTCACTACGCAGAAAATGATGTTGCATAGTGTTTCCCTTATATCACCATTCTACTTTACTCATATCGATTAGATTGTGTTTCTCTAGAAATTCACTAATACGCTCATTAGATGCTGGCTTGTACTGGGTGTCTCCGCTATTGATTTGTTCTAGTATTTTTATAATTTCTTCGAATTCGTTAAGATGAGTCACAATACCATAATAGTCTCTGACTCTTTCCAACGTGGTGTCATAATGTTTTTTTATTCCTGAAGCAGTAGCGTCTGAGACCAAAATTACATCATACTCTTGATTGAATGCATCTCTTAATGATGTCTCCACGCAGATCGATGTGTCCACACCACAGAAGATAAGTGTGTTTATTCCTACACTTCTTAACCATACTCTTAATTCGGTATCTTGAAATGCTGAATCACGTCTTTTTAGAATAATATGATCTTTAGCTTTGGGCCTGATCTCATCTATTATTTTTGCATCCCATGTCCCTCTTACACATATGGGCATCTTTTCTAGCCTCTCTTCTCTTGTCTTTGGCATGACACGATGCACATTTAGTAACAGATCGATTCCACTGGACTCACGTACTGCCTGAGTATAAAAAATAGGAATATCTTCTTTTCTACAGAAACCAATCAGCTCCTGAACCTTTGGTATTATTTTTCGATAGTTTTCTATATTCATTCCTAATCTGTCATATGATCCACCTTTACTAACGAAACCGTTCTGCATATCAATTACTATCAAGCCAAAATTGAGAACCGTTTTTCCTATCTGTGTTTGTAACATCTAACAATAAACATATCATTGTATAATTAATATATTTCAATACCATACATTACTATCTCTACAGACCACAGGGGTAGAGAGGCTAAATGTTCCCTTCAGAGACATGGTGTGCATGGTTGACTAATAAGAATGATGTATGAATCATATAAATATGACAGCTTATCACAACATACTTGACTAATATGTTAGGAGAATACGTAGGAGAACTAAAGGGCAAGATTACAAGTAGAAGAGTTCTAGATGTAACAGATGGTCCAAATCTGGAAGTCAATGTAACTAGGGAAGGCAAACTCAAGGGGGCTGAAATTACCGAGCTACTTACATACTCTACTGCCATGAATTCCGATGGATCGTGGTTTGGACATGGTAAAGGAGTAATAATGACGAAAGATGGGAGTGATACAGCAACATTTACAGGTGCAGGAATCGGTCACTTTACAGGGCCTGCGAAAGTTAAGTATGCTGGTTCAATGTTTTTTGGTCTGTCAAAAGGGAAGCTTGAATTTCTCAATAACTCTGTGCTATTATTTGAGATTGATATAAACCTTGAAACCCTCGATGATAACATAAAACTCTGGGAGTGGAAATAACTAGTGATATCACCTAGTAACAAATTAATATACTAACCTGAACCAAACGCTGAGTCTGTTGGTCAATAAAGAAAGTGGTAACCGCATAAGGAACATCGCAGCAGTTGGAATTGAAAAACGGTGTCGTTCAAGGGCCCAGCAGAATTCGAAGAGGCGCAGCAGCAGGTCTTACGATAGGTCTGTCAGGAATTAGGTATTTCTATCTGCGTTTGTTTGATCCTTTCAAAAATCCTTCGAATCTTGTTCCTTTATAATGACCAAGTCTTTCTCGCCTGAGTCAATCTCTACTAATAGCAGTGACGGGGTGCGAATTAACCGTAAACAGCTTGTGTGAGGTTCGAATAATCCCCTATTTCCCAATGCTCTACAATTTGCCCATCTGATATACGGAATAAATCTGCAGTTGCAGTTGTGAATGGGTTGCCGTTAGCCGGGGTACCCAAAAAGTCTTCGCCACTAAAAGTAGCATTCCAACTATTGAATATGGCTACCGTATCTCCCTCAGCAATCATATTAATAAGAGTACGTTTTTGATCAGGAAAGGAGCTAAGTGAAGTTTGTGTTATTTCTTTAAATTTTTGTTTGTCTGCACCAGTATGTACATGCGATGAAAAGTTATCTGCCATGTATTTGTCTACAGCAGTGGCATTGAGATTGTCATATGCCTCATCATAGAATGCAGTTACTAATGCTTTGTTTGCTTCCTCTTGTGATGTATCTTGTCCTGAAACCTCCTTTAAAGGTATAAGCCATAGACTACCGATGATCGCAATCCCTAGGATAGCCAGAATTAATGGTATCTTTGTCTTGACTTTCTCCATACAGACCATCTTAAAAGGAATAGACTAGTATAAATGAATTTATTGGGAGTATCTTGCCTTAAGTGTAAAATGGTTAAAGTTTATATTCTTGTCTCCGCTCTTAGCAATATGAATGGTCTAGGGTCATCAGTTGAGAACCCATCAGCCTTTTTAAATGGTGAGATAGTATCAAGATATCTACCA
>DASQQK010000019.1:0-48296 GCA_035643435.1 Nitrososphaeraceae archaeon
AATTAATCAATATTAATATTGATATGACGAAAAACAATATACATGCCTCAAAAATAGGCTGTGATCATTGCGACGAAGAAATTTCTACTGATATAAAATAATCTGTCTAGTTTATAAAAATAGAATCGGATTTGAACCTAATATCTTCTATCACAACAATCTTGTTATTCATGCATGATTATTGAGTACCCAACCATTTCAAATTTCAGATCCTAACGATTGTCTCTGCTTCTGCCCGCAACTGACGATTGTCTCTGCTTCTGCTCTTAGTCCTTAATACGTGACTACAACACGGACATCTAATCCCTTCATACTTTATGAACAAACTACATTCAGTACATCTTTTGAATCCCATCCCATAACGAGAAATCATACCCCCTCCTGAAGTGAGAAATTGATTACAAATTCCTTTGCAGCCAATAACCATAACCTAATCCTCAAAGCATAAAGCACAAATCATAATAAATACATTAAGTAACCATGTTAATCTAAAGCAATAGCAAATAGGCTAAAAGATCAAAGAAACTTTCAAAATATAATATAACAATAACGAATAGCGTTTCTTTAGTTAAGTTGATAATTTGGCGGACAACTTAACTAAACCAGGGCACACAAATTCTCACATAACCTCTATTGTTCCTCTCATTTCAGGATGTATAGTACAATAGTATTCAAACGTACCCTTCTTATCTGCCAGAAAACTTATCGTCTGAGTCTCAAAATATCCTAAGTCTTTGGTATGTACATTAAATTCATCAATGTTAAAGTTATGTTTTGAATGTGTTTCGTAATCTTCATTTATAACATGCATTGCTTGGAGGCTTCCTAAATTGAATACATATTTTGGATTTATATGAGTTCCTCCTCCGGTGCTCCTCATTCCTTTTACAGATCCAGTTGCCTGACTCAAGTATTCGTAACCATTTGCCATCGAATGTGAAGCCTTTATGAAGATATTCTCTGCAGGGAGTAGTACAGGTGAATCACTGTTTACAGGTACAAGGGACCGAATCCCAAATGTTATCCCTAATGCTGCGACCACACCTATAACACCAATAATAATCAACGATCTCTTTGATACCTTCTTCCATCTCGAGTACTGCATTTTACGCTTGTTTTTGTTCTTTGTCGTAGTAAGACTGAGTCTACGTGATATATATGCAAAACTTAACCATGTTAATCGTTCGATCAGCAATAAACCTCTAACTTCATTTGGATCTGATGGCTATGCTTGGCACAATTGGCGAGGATAGTATTGATCATCAGGTGGTGATGAGATAGCACAAAGAAAATAGTTATTTGAGTAGGTTCTAAGATCGCTTTCAGTTTGCAAATGGTCAGGTTCAAATTAAAAATTAAATATCACTAGCGATTAGTAAAAGAATTCTATTGGTTATTTATTTATCCAGATAGTGAGTAGATAACATAGTTAGTCTACGGTTATATACGTACTCTGCCGCATGATCCAGATGATGAATAGGTTTGAGCAATATTGATTCCCAGTATCAGCGATCCTCATCAATTACCATAATTAGTTCTACACAACTATCGATCCATGAAATACCTAAGGTAGCTCCTACACACAAGTGGCAGACTCAAATAGCCTTTTTGTTGTGCGAATCGTGCTACTGGTGTATATCATTGTTGGATTCACATATACAGATTAAACTCTGTCCAGTATGTAAGGGTGTAGATGTGGTGCGAATGCCAATATTTTGAAACTTTTGAAACCGTACTTAGGTCTCTAATTTGCAGGTATTTACTAGCTCGTAAATTACAGGAAAAAAATATATTTCATGATTTCATACACTATTTTCGTTGAATATATGTACACAATTTTTTAGTTAGGTATGAGGGATCATCAATTTATTACGTTCTTATAAAAGACTCTGGATTTCAAATACATGATAGGGCAGGTTCATCTAATATGTAGCGTCTTTCTGAGGCGAGATGACGTCTTGTCGCGGGAGGATTCGGAATTAGGTTTAATTGTTTCATATCTTCCATCACTATACTTTGTTACGATTATTTCACAATAACCACATTCATATCTCTTAGTTGGGCGATCATGCATAATAGACCCATTTTTCCAGACCATAAGAGCGCCACAGTTAGGACAATACATAGTCATAAGTATGTCATAATTGCATATTCTCCTTATTAAGTAATCCATTTACTCACATGTGAGACGAAATGTACGTTCAGATATATGGTGATGGCATGAGGTAAAAAATACACTTAAAACAAGGGAAAACATAATTTGGACAATGCGAAAAGAACTGCTTAAATTTATACTAGCTATTTGCGGCTTTTTCGCTCTATTTGGGATAGGGTACCTTCTAAATCAATATTTTCGCTTTGGCTCTTGAAGCATACCCAGCTATTTTGACCGTTCTGCTAATCTGTTCCTATTCATAGGATCTGCTATCCCCTCCTTAATCCAATTCGTATGTTTCTCATGGAATAACAAATATTCAAATCATTGTGTTTAATCAAAGGCCGATACATCCAACCTATTTAGAGCAATAGTAAACAATGATGGGTGAACATAATAACAATAATAATTTGAGCCTTTCATTGTAAACGACCAGTCTGGTCTATCTCATTAAATTGCCAGATAACATATTATTTTGTAAGCTCTAGGCTTGGACACTCTCCCTGTACGTCAAGTATTCCATAAATTATATCATAAGTCATATCAGAGATTTCTATAGGCTAAGTAATATAATGAGTCCTGAAGCAGTAGCAAAGGCTGAAACTGGGACCTACGGGGAATATAAAGAATTCAATGGAAGGAAATACACCGGCATGAGAGTGGGAGGAAGTCATAAATGGTATTATGAGAAAGGTATTTGGAACGAGAAAAAGATAACTCCAGATAAATGGGAATTGACTTATTCTGCCAAAAAAAAGAGAGCTTGGGATGCCCCAGAAGGATCAGGCGTTCCAGTTGGAACAGAATATCATTGGTATATTCTTGCACATCAAAATGTCAGAAAACTTGACGCAAACAATTACGCGACCTCAATGACTGGAGTCAAATACAAATTAGCACATAAACGTGCTAGTAGAC
Source organism: Nitrososphaeraceae archaeon (assembly GCA_035643435.1). Classification (GTDB taxonomy): domain Archaea; phylum Thermoproteota; class Nitrososphaeria; order Nitrososphaerales; family Nitrososphaeraceae; genus TH5896. Next base: position 3,074 of record DASQQK010000019.1, read on the forward strand.
CGAATTGGAATACAAGTGATAATCAACAAAGAAGGCAATTAATACAAATACTGGAGGAATTAATTATTCAAGTGAAGGCCGAGATGACTAGATGTTAAATAGGTCCTAAAATAACAGAATGTATCATTTTCATTTTCGTGATCTTTATTGTTTCTTTTCTGACGTGCCAGTGACAGCCTTATCGTGACGTATTTTCACTTTGATATTTGTTGATGCTCGAGCCGCCCTAAATTGGCATCTGATTTGGTATGCTTTCAACTATCTGTAGTAAAACTCTAAGGTAACAAGAAGACTATCGTATATTTTTAGATGGAAACCAACAGTAATTTAAACTGCATCTATCTAGGTGATTCATTATTTCGAGAAAAAGCAGTGAATAGTTTGTAAGTTTCAGTCCAGTAATTGCTCCACACTTTTTCATACTGCAAAAACTCCTCATAATATAAGGAAGATAGTCTACTAGACAACAAGAAGACATCCGCGTTTAACTTGGTAAAATAATTCCAAGCTTTTTTAATAATATCTGAATCTGTATATGACGGATAATTTTCGTATGTCGGAGATGATTTATTTGATAATGTAGTGTCAGATTTCGTTAGATCCTGAGATTCAGCTGCTATATTCCTAGAGTTATTTTTATCAGTCGATTTAGATTCATCAGTTAAAAGAGAATTAGCATTCACACAATCAACATGGACTTTTATTTCTGTAACAAATCCACAGGCAGAACACTTGAAGTTCAATGGTTCTTCGCATAATTCACAGTATGATAATGGATCAATTGAAGATCCACATTTAATACAATTAGTAGAGCCCAACGCGACACTCTATTAGTTGTACTTACTAAATAATCTTCTGTTGATACGCAGGTAATACAGCATAATAAAATACCAAAAAGCAATCATCAGGTAATCAATGAATACAATGAAGCTAGAGATCAATTCAAGTCTTAATTACAAATCTATAACCTCAAACACATTAAATGAATTTCATAAAAATGTACTGCCTACCTTAATTCCCTAAGAAAACCTGGAAATGCAGATCCATTGTACTAATGGACTGGAAATGATGCATTGTAGATTCTTCAAATGATTACACAACCCAGAACTAGAACCAAGAAAGAGATCGAAACCTATAGTAGTGCAAAATACTCCTTTACATAGGAGGAGAGAGGCGTCAATTTACAAACCAGTGAATTTATGGACCGAAAACTCATGATACGATACCCAGTAGACTTGCCCTCGGATCGAAAATTCTTTAGTTTTTCTTCATTCCTCAACTCCATTGACCCGCTGGACAGCCAAAAGGCTGGAATGCTATATATCTAGCATAGCATTTTTGTTTTTCTTTTTCTCCTCAGGTCGTCTATCCAGTTCTGGTACTAGTCTGTGACTACTAATTCGCCTTTCACAGCAGGATTGGACATTGAAAAGAAAGGATAGGTTCCAGGTTGAAGGTTAGAAGCTACGTATTCCACAAAGCCTCTGGGCTCAATTGTTCCTGTATCAAACAATTTTCCCGACAGCGGGTCATCTGGCCCCATACCATTAGTGAACGTGTGTGAAGTAGTATCATTATTTAGAATTAATATCTCTTCTCCAGTCTTGATTGTCACATTTTGTGGATTATACACGGTATTACCTTGTGCATCCTTTGAAATCGTTATCAGTGCAACAATAGGAGTAGGACCTGTCGCAAGCGTTACATTATTTGACGAAGTTAGATCTGTTATTAGAATTGTTGATATAGCCATGAATGCTATTACTAGAAAGACTGGTTTCAATCCCTGTTTATTGTTCATAGCACTTCTCTTTTTTACCAAGTTAAATTATGGTAATTATAATCTTGCGTAAAAAGGTATCGTGCCAAACCAACTTTTTAGTTTCTAGTCAATGAAAAATACTAAAGACTGCCCTATTCTTGGTTGGAATCTACATTTGTATTACTTGAAACCTAATGATCATTATTATGATCCTTATCTATTATAATATCAAATGCTTTCTCTGTCAATCAGGACATTTAAATCATTTAATGGTTATCATATTCCTTTTATCACGGATAATGTTTTCAGTATATCTTCCATAATTTAATGGGATTCTTTTCAGAAATATCATCGGGATTTCACTAAAGCAAAGATTTATGATATGAACTTTAGAATAAATAGTGAACGGGATTGACAATGCAAGAGGTGGTGAATCTTACATCAATTTGAGATGGCATCCAACCAGTTATTATTTCAGATAACAGCGTAAGTATTGCCCTCGTCCACAATACCATAACATTAAAGACAATATGAAGACTGATAATATGTAATGTATTCGGACAGTGACATGGAATATGATGACACTGATTACTCTCAACCCAATACTTCTAATTACAAACTACTATTGGATGAAGACCGATTCGAAGAACAATATTTGGGTGGACAAAGGGGATACTATGACAAAATAGAGAAAGTTTTTGTCCCTGTCAACGCCTTTGATGTCCTGTTTGCAGAGATCATGCCGTGGCCTTCAGATGATGTATCTCATAATGCAAAGAATGTCGTCTTGGGAAGCAGACGAAGGGTCGATGCAAACCTACAAGCTCTACACCGTAGAACAGACAAAGATTCCTATTCTCAGATGTTCATGGCCTATCTTTCCCGTAGATTCTTACTAAGAAGTGCAGACAAAGGAGAGGATCACATGGTTATATTATATGTGGACTTAGTAGGTTCCACAGCTTTATCTGCCATAGTGAGTACCAAAGAATTATCAGTTCTTGTTAGGATCTTTTGTCAGGAAATGTCTATCGTTATATCAAAGTATAATGGTTATGTCCTCAAATATGCAGGAGATGCAGTTATCGGCTACTTTCCGCGAAACCCCGACGTAACATCAGCCTGTGAAGATGCTGTCAAATGTGCACAAATCATGAAGCAAGTTATTAATGAGTCTATTAACATAGTATTTCCGCGGTACGGATTCCCTAAAGTTAAGATCAGAGTTGCCTTGGACGAAGGCACAAACCAAGTCGTAGTATTGGGCAGAGACCCTGACCTCTTAGGGCATGTTATAAGCCGAGCGGCAAAGTTCATGAGTAAAGCTAAACCCAATCAAATAGTAGTCGGAGATAATGTTTTCACTAATTTACACGATCACCTTAAACGTTCTCTTTTTAATTTGCGAGAAGAATTTACATTGGCTGGAACTGGGGAGATCTATCCTGTTCATCTATCCTCAGATTCATAATTCTAATAATAAGATTCATACATCGAGTCTACTATTCAAATGAATCACCTAAGGAGAAAGAAGGCCGATATTCCGTTGACTCACTTGTGTTTGATTATCATGGAATCCTATGATTTCGGGTTAATTGTGTGATGTGAGGGTCAATTAGGAGCTAGAGTATTTAATCTAGTTAGAAGTTAACATCCGTCTTCTTTCCGTATATACATATTAGGAAGTTAATACAATGCTGCCAACACACTTGACTAATACTTACGAAAAAAGTGTTGTGAACATAAATCCAGGTTTAGATGACCTTAACAAGTTTATAAAAATTGGAAACCATTCCCTATTGGTCAAAGGGAGATCAGGTACGGGTAAAGTAACTTTGTGTTTCGAATTAGCAAGAAACAATATAGACAAATTCGAAGTCATTTTTGCTTCTAGAAATGTTTCTGGAAAAGGATTGCATAATAGGTTCCCATGGGTAAAGCCAATTGTTAAGCCGCATAACATACTATCAATTAGCAATCTAGATTCTATGCTAGCGGATCCCTCTTTTATTCTGACCAATATAGCTAATTCAGTTTCAAACCTCACAATGAAGATACAAGATCCATTTTCGTCGTTAGAAGAGAGTCCAAGACCATTTGCTATATTGGACGGTTGGGAAGGTATAACACGTGAGCTCGATAGCCCTGCTAGAACAAAAGCTGAGAAGATGCTAACATCTATCATAAGTAGAAGTGAAGGATTTATTGTCTTTCTGGTCGAAGAGATTGACAAATCATCCATCGAGTACTTAGTTGACGGTGTGATCGTCTTGAACCAAGATTTTTACAAGTCATATCGATTGAGGGAAATGCAAATCGAAAAGCTAAAAGGAACTCATATAACAAGAGCAAAGGTACCTTTCACTCTAGAAGGCGGAAGGTTTAGAACTTTTTCTGGACTATCACAAAGGCTCTCGATCGACAAGAGCAACAATTTCATTCCGATTCCTCATAGTGATGGATTCTTTTCAACTGGTAGTCTTGAATTAGATCACAAGCTCAATGGAGGGTTTAGGAGAGGTACAATAATTTCAATAGAGATTGAGGAAGATGTAGATAGATTTGTATTTGTTCCGATTCTGGCACCCATTATACTGAATTTCATATCGCAAGATCATGCGGCTTTTGTTGTCCCTGCATCAGATCAGTACGGATCAGCGGTTGCTAAGTATATCATACCATACGCACCCAAGGATAAAATTACTAAATTTCTTAGAATATTCAGTTCTGCTGATACCAGTATTCAAGAAAATTCTGAGACTATTGAGGGTGAGAAAAGAAGAGGTCAGGTGCCAGTGTCTACTCCCCAGCCTCTATCATCAGACCAGCCTTCAACCCTACCACTACGTCCCATAGCGGATCTTTCTTATCTGCTCTTAAATACGGAAAAAACTTTCTCCCAAACTTTTCTGTTATGGCTCAATGCTCGTATGAAATTGAGGCAGAAGAGTCGTGGATGCGTCACGACAATAGATTATAGCTTCGTTGAATTAGAATTTCAAAATGAGATCCAATTAATTCTTAAAAGTATCATAGAAATGTCTCGACTGACAAGGAGGTCGAATGATCTACTAATTATGGTTTCGAGACCTAACTACAGATCTCTTGATGTTATGAGGAGTATCAGCGATATGCACATGAGAGTATTTGGGTATGATGGGGCGGTGATGCTGGCGGCCACTAAGCCTCAATTATTCTTGTATAATATACAATCAGATTTCAGTGCTGGATTTCCAAATTCAATCTTGCAAGAAAGCACTTAGGAATTATTGCTAGCTTTTTCTGTTGGAAAAGAGGAAGGACACACAACACAAAATTCATTGATAATTTCTTATCTTAATAGCAGCTTTAGCCGGAGGATACCATCAATTACCTTTCCGTGATCTGTGAAAGGTTCTGTGCTTACAAGTAAAAGATGAGTTTCGTCGACGGGAACTGTTATTCGTTTCAATTTTTCATACTCAGCCATCGAGTACTTTCCTTTTCCAATTCTGTACGCGAGATCATTACGCAACTCCCATCTATCAATTGCTTGTAGGACTGATCTCTTCGTCTCTTCTACTGTAAATAATCTTGTTATTCCAGAGCGTTCTCCCCCATATCGAATTTCACCGTTAATATCTACTATGCCAGCAAAACGGACTCCCGGATCGATTCTCAAGATTTCATGACAGAAATCTTCATAATCCATATAGGATAATCATGGAATCGATATTAGAAGATTATCAATATTTTCGAGATTGTTAATCTTGATATATGGTGATCTATCTAATTCCTCATTCAAAAATAATCTAGTTTATTATTATTGCTCGGGCACTCTATAAGGATGCCTACGATGCAGTGCATTGCGGTGTAAGCGCAGTTTACATATAGATTAGATACTTTAGTTCTGCCGTCAACAGCTAATGATCGATATGCAAATGCGTTTACACATGAATCAAGCATGTGAATCAGTAATTCGACTAGATCAGCAGATTAAGTTCGTGTGTATAGTAGACAAGAATGCGAAATTGCTCGTGGGCCAAAGTAGAGACGCAGTAGCTAGTGAAACTAACGAACACTCACCCAATTCTAGTAAATCAAAGATTGATAATCCGGTTGAAATTCATATCAAGTGGAGAAACATGTGCCTTTTTTATTCGGAGTATCTTTCATGGATCATAAGAAGTTGTGCGGGTAATCTAGATGACAGAAAGAACAAGGAATGTTTTGAGATTACTAATATTACGAATAAAATTGAGACGTCAACTTTTTTCGAATTATCAGGATTTGATAGTAACGATGTGAAGTTGGTGGTGACGCCACTAGATGTCATATCGCGAACGTTTCTTTGTATTTATTTTGAGCCACCATACAGTATCAAGAGCTCCGTTGAGGGTACAAATAGACGAAAATTCAAGATCTTGCTACAAAGAATCCAAGTTATTATCACTTAATCATATTCTAAAATGTTAGATTTAATCTGAGCTCCCGCAAGACCCTGACTAAACATTATACAGTTCTGACTGAAACTTGTGTACAACACCAGAATCTGGTTCGCAACTTGAGATTAGCTGAGTCGGGATGGAGATCACAGCCATAAGGGTAGATATCATTCTTCATTCTACAACTACTTTCTAGACATGCTGCGCCTCACACATATAAGCAATATGTTGTAGCTACTTGATTAGTTCTGCCATCAACAAATGATGGATGATTATATAACGCGGAAGCTTGGCTGTGCAACAAAAGGACCAGTCAAACCGCCTCTACAGGAAGAGGTTTTGAATAGGCCTCATTTTCTGCAAGCCCCGGCTGGATTCCTCGCCAAAACACGGGATTTATCTGAACCCGATATAATATACTGATAAATAGATGTTATACGACTGTGTGTTGTGTCACATGGAAATATAAAGACAAGAAGTATCACTTTTAGATTAAATCCTAGTGTAGTAGATAGTCTCCAAAGGGAAGCAGACCATAAGGAAATATCTTTAAACGTTCTTGTCAATCAGATACTTCGTAGATATGCTAAATGGGACACATTTGAGCCTAAAATAGGTATGATGCCGGTCCCAAAAATAATACTCTCAACATGCTTTAACAAAGCAATGTTAGTAGCAAATAAAGTAGGAATGAACCAAGATGATATCGACTCGCATAGAAATGAAATAATAAGAGAAGCGGCAGAAATATCATTTGGTCTGATTAGAGACTCTGCTCTTCTGATGAAAAGGACATACAATTTATGGACTGTGCTGGAAATATTGCAGGAATATATGAAGGTATCAGAGATGAAATCAGATCACACAATAGAAGCAGGTAATACTCATGTATTTATGATACAGCATGATCTAGGCGAAAGCTGGTCGTTATTCACAAAAGCTTTACTGGACCTGATCTTCGAAAATCTTGCCAATACAAGACCTGACGTTAGCATAACTTCAAATACAATTATAGCAAAGGTGACAGTTTAGAAATATGACCTTTCTACAGGAATAGTAATAATGAATTTCTAGTAGTAGTGTGCACTACACTTAATGTAAAATGAAGCATAGATACTCCATTATACTTGCTCCGATAGATGGCTCTGAATCATCATTTGCTTCTATAACTTACGCAATGTACTTGGCTAGGGCTTTTGGCTCTCAACTTATCGCATTGCATGTTGTACCTCCTAATTTGTCACCTTCATACTTTCTCGGGAAGTCTATAAATGAATATGACGATTATCCTATTCCAATAAGGGCAGGACTCGACGGGTACCGAAAAGAAGTTCAAGGTTGGTTTAATAGGATAAGTGAAAGTTGTGAGAAGAATATGGTTTCATTAAAAATCGACGTTGTCAGTTCGCATTCTGTTTCCACGTCTATAGCCGGCTCTATAGCAGAATATGCAGAAAGCGAAAACGTGGATCTGGTTGTGATTGGGACGAGGGGAAGGTCTAATATCAAGAGAATGACGTTAGGAAGTGTTGCATTAAATGTAGTCTCATATACTCATTGTCCTGTGCTGGTAGTGAAATAATGATGAAAAACAAGTCTAATATGGGTGAGTTTTCTGGAAATTCAAACAGTTGTTAAATAGCAGGTCGAATGAATCATCAGATCCGTCAAATAGGGGTCAGGTATCTAGGATGGTTTGAATACTAATTGCAATAGAAGTATTTTTTTCTCCTGATTCTAAACTGCTAATCCAGTAATCTCTTGACCCACTACCTACCTGTTCGATATGTGCTCTTGACACGCTACGCTCTAATCAATAATGATAACGTTGTGCACGACTTGAAGCCCCACCATTCAGTTCTTTCCGAACTCGTAGATCCAAAATATATTAATATATTAATACATTGTATCGCTCATTTGGTAAGTATCGATTGCGAAACAGCGATTACTCAAGCTTATGCAGTGAAATACTTAATATGAACAAATCTATCAGGTTTGTGGGCCTAGCAAATAGCCTCGGAACCTTGTTATCTACTTGCTATAGAGAAGGATTGTCGCCTCTTATGACGAGAGAGGAAACTCAACATTATGCACTACAGGCTGTACTTAGAGCTGCGATAAGAGAAGACTTTATAAGGAAATTGGGTAGGCTTAAACATTCCATAGGCACATACGATAGACTGATACGTGCTACTGTTCCCGTCGCAGTAGAGGGCAATCATATAGCCAAATTCTTTCTCTTGCTATCATTTGATGTGGGAACTGATGCCAAAGCAATTATAGAGAATCAATTGCTATCCTACATTGACAAGAATATAATGTTATTCAAATGATGGAAGGTGTGATATTTGAGCTTACTATAACATCTCTACCACACCTTGGACATTTGTATGCCATCTTTGAATGACTTTCTTATCCCAAAGCATCATGCGGGGACAGGCGTGAATTTGGTTAATCTTGAATCTTGAAGTTGAAATGTCGTTCACTAAAGATGCTAAGTGACTTCACATATAGTAAAAGGTTCTACTACGAGGAGTATTTGCAATGCTTGGCAATGCAGAGAGTACATAGCATACAAATACTTTAATCACGAAACTTTCACTGAAAATCAACAATGGCATTTGAACATTTGTCTATCGAAAGCATTATGAGTAAGGATGTTAAAGTCGGCTATCCAAAACAAACAATCAGAGAAGTATGTAAGAGTATGCATGATTACGGAATCGGAAGCATAGTTATAGTTGAAGAGAGCGATGATATAGTGCGCAGGGAAAAACCTGAAAGCGAGGAGGGGCATAAAGCAGTAGGGATTGTCACAGAAAGAGATATTGTATCATACCTTGGTTCAGACAGGGCGTTATCACTCAGAACAACTATATCCGAAATAATGAGTGCGCCATTAATCACCGTTACAACATCCAATTCTGTGAAAGATGCTATAGAGACAATGCAATTAAGAAATATACGTAGGCTACCTGTGACCGGAGGTAAGAATAATAACATGGTAGGAATTGTCACTGACAAGGATATTCTTAGAGCGATAACGAAAACTGCCGCAGGGGAAAGCCTATTAACTGATCAAATGCAATTTGGGTACCGATTTATGTACGAGAGATTTGTTAACGATGAGTTTCCGAAGGGTCCTAGTCCTGGAATACGATAAAGATAGAGAATAAGCCCGCATTTTTGATTCATTGTCACTTATCAATTCTCACTTGTTTTCGCTCAAGCTAGGTGGGAAATACGATTTGTTTAATATATCGATAACTTTCTTATATCCTTCAATTTGAGATGTTGTGAAATCATAGAGAATAGATAGCATGGTTATAGACATGTCAACTGTTGCAGTATATCCGCGAACAAGAGCTTTCAGGTTGGAACTTATCACAGTTGCAGACTCGCCATTTCGCTTTAACAGACTGTCCTCAACCCAACGAGTTTGTTTTGCAAGCAGAGAATCGCACGAATTTAGTAGACTCTGCTGTAATTCCACGGAGGCCTGAAGGTATTTCATCTGAGAATGACTTGCCTTTCCAAATATTATGGAACAAGTTCTCTTATATTCTTCCAAAATCGCTTTGTCCGTGTCGGCGTCATCGAAGGACTTTGACCGAATAGAAGTCACCGAGGATGGATCAGACATACATATTCATTATATCCTTGACATTATCTAAACATATGCTTAGAAATTATTGCAGACTATTGTCTAATGTATACTATTACTATGCTACCGAAACTAAGTGTAATTGTGATTCCAATATCCAGGTGTAGAATTATCTTAAAATTGAACGATCGATTAACAGTAACTGACTATTCATTAGTATTCACTCTCATGGGCATTTAATTAATATTAAAATACTTCTAAACAGTTCCTTAGATATCCCAAACTTGTCTAATTCCTATCCTAATGATAAACAAGGAAGAAAGAAAGGAATGGCAAAAGCTGATGTTGCCAGTGATGAATTGGAGGAGGCTAAAAGACTTGCAAGCGATAAGGACATGATTCATAGAAAGATCCAACTTTGGGCTAATAATAAAGAGAATGAATACGCTATAAGACTACTATTAGATGGAGATCCTCAATATGAGGTGGGAAAAAAGGAAGGGAGAAAGGACTTCATAGCATCGACAGACCCCAAAGAACGATACACTCATCCAATAGCAGAAACAGATAAACTCGATCTCCTACAAAATGGTTGGGCTTATGCACTGAGGGATCTTGTGGAGAAATACAAAAAAGAACGTATAGAAATGGGAATATCATCTGGATCCGCCTCTTCCAAGGATGGTGATTTAAAACATCATATTTTTGATGCTAAAGATAATGACTACCCAATCAAATTTATCTCCCCCCATAAATGCAGGTACTGTCTAGCAGGGTTTAAGAGCGAGGAGGAAAAAAAAATACATGAATTGAAATGGCATGTCTGACATATTTTGATCGAATCTATTTTTTTTAGATTTTGTTATTCTTATGTCTGTAGATCTCCGTAATACTTCATTCATTCAATCAATCCGTTAACGTATTGCTAATACCCGATCCTTTGACGGGTTTGAATTCTATCGGAATCACTCAACTGGTTGAGGGAAAAGTGAGTCAACTACTCTACTTAAATATGAAGGATAAAAAATACATTATGAAATTTAACAAATGTTTTCCAAGCTTGTTGATGCCGGTTTTCCATTGTCTGATATAAAAGATAACAGCGTAGTTGCGATTTCTGGCTTTAACATGGCTAATACACCTGAATATCTCATTCTTGAACTATATCATCAATATGCTAAGAATGGACATCCAAAGAATTTGTTTGTTATCTCTGACGCTCTTCCCGCTATACCGGGCAGAGCGTTAGATAGTATCGCCGAAAGCCTTTACAATGATCCTAAGCAAGAATTTCTTAAAGGCGCATTAATGCCATTTCTAGGCTTTTCGCCTTGGCTTCAGAAGCTTGTAACAGATAATCGAATTGAATGTTACGGATGGCCAATAGGGATTACCGCGTACTGGTTTCGAGAGGTTGCGTCTGGGCGGCCAGGACTCTTGACAAAGATTGGAGTTGATACGTTTCTGGATCCAAGAAACGAAGGTGCTATGCTAAACCAGCGAGCTAGAAAAGATGGACCATGTAGGGTAAGCCTACTGGATATTGAAGGAACTGACTACCTGCTCTATCAGGCACCAAAACCGGATTATGCCTTGATTAGGGCATCAATTTCAGATGAACACGGAAACTTGTCGTTAAGGGAAGAAGGAATAAAGGGAACTATCCTAAGTATCGCGCAAGCTGCAAAAGCAAGACCATATCCTGGTACAGTGATTTCCCAGGTCAGATGGATCACAAAATCAGGCACAATCAGTCCAAGAGATGTCGATATTCCAAGCCCATTGGTAAATTATGTCGTTGTGTCTCCAGGAAAGTACCATTGGCAAAGTGGAACCATTGAAAATGATCTCAGGCTCTCCTATGGGGTTACACCGCCAATTACAGAAAGCTGGTTGGAGGGTCTCCCAAGAATAGTCTCATGTGAACATGAGCGTGTAATCGCGAGAAGAATCTTGTTAGAATTATTAGCAGTATTCAAGAAAAAGAGAGCACCTATTTTGGTTAATTTAGGAATAGGTATCCCTGCTCTTATATCCTCAGTCGGGGCTGAAGAGGGTGTCTCAGACTTTATTATAACAGTATTAGAATCTGGGCCTTGGGGAGGACTCGCTCTATCTGGAAATGATTTCGGGTTGGCAATAAGTCCATTTGCACTGTCAACTATTCCCGATGTATTCTCCAATTTTGAGGGTGGGATAATTGATGCAGCATCACTTGGTTTTCTTCAAGTCGACAAGAAGGGAAACGTAAATCCATCAATGCTGCCCAATAAGATATTCGGACCAGGCGGGTTTCCAGTTATAGCCGGAGGAGCGCCAAGAATCTGCTTTGGAGGTGCCTTTACGGCGGGAAAGAGCGATATCCGTATCTCAAACAACCGAATTAATATCTTACGTGATGGTACAACTTCAAAATTTGTGGAAAGAGTCTTTAAGGTAGTGTTCAGCGGACATCAGGCTATAAAATATGGGCAAGAGGTTCTGTACGTAACGGAGAGGGCAGTATTCAGGTTGGGTGAGAACGGAATCATTATGGAAGAAATTGCTCCAGGAATTGATCTCGATAAAGACGTATATTCTAAGATGAGTTTCCTCCCTAACACCGGATCGGTCAAGGAGATGGATGAAAGAATATTCAATGCTGGAAAGATGGATGTAAGAGATGGTCTCTTGAATTACATGTCTTGATCCTACTTAAAAGAGAATGGAATAATCCGCAAATGTCGCTTATCCCATCTCTTTCCGAATCTCAACTTGCTCATTCTACTATTGTAGGATTCATTTGTGCAACGTTGCACAGTAGCGTACTGCACGCATTTACTATTTATACGGCAAGATTTCACAGTTGAATCCTGACAAAATATGAAGCAAATTCAGATTGTAATTCCTGACAGGGCGCTAAAGGATGTTGATGAAATTCTAAGAGAAGCACAGGTAGGTGGAATGTCTCATTACAGAGTGGAGGGAAGAGGTACCACAAAGGCAGAGGCAGTTGCTATTGGAAGGGGTACCATGAAATATACCCCAGAATACATACCAAGAACTAAAGTTGAAGTGGTTGTTAAAGATGATCAAGTTGATTCGTTGTTAAGCAAAATAATGAATCGACTCAGTGCGAATCAGATAAGCGGTAAGATATTTGTTCTGGAAGTACCACTCGCTCTTGATATAATCACAGGAAAGAAAGGAGAGTCTGCGATTTGATATTGATATCTTTTGTCATCATGTCATACAATCTAAAAATAATCGATGGTGGTCTATGAGCACCCCAGAACCAATTAAGCAGGACCGGTTTTATTTCATACATGACGTATCTGACCATTTTATCTTGGAAGATAAGACTAAGCTTGGGCTTGAAGTAAAAGAAAGATATCTTGATCCAAAGTACGGCGCCGATTGTGAAAGTGGCACCATTTATGATGGCGGAGGCACGGGACACAAAGTAGGGATCAGGTGGTACTTTCCCAAATCAAGATTTTCCTTAGATAAAGTAGTCAAATTTGCTGAAGAGATGAATGACCGTTATCAGGCTATAAGAGAGATGACGTGTCCTGATGACTAACTGTCCAAGATTCGTTCTTGGCACTCTACACGTATATAGAGAGAATTAATAGTGTACAACAACTAATTGAGTTAGATACCAATAAGCAGGTTTCTTAACAAATGTGGCTCTTATCCCAATACTATTATCTATTAGTACCTTAACATATGATGCATGTTTCAACTCTTTGACAGATTAACCCATTTCATATCAAAACGCATTCAGCAGGAGGAGAAGAGAGAACCTGATGTAAGTGAAGGCAAAATCTATTGCAGATCTTGTGGTATAAAGAATCCTGCAAATCATACTTTTTGTCGAGTATGCAAAATGAGACTCGATGTACCACCGTCAGAGATTTTGAACGTATGCAGCCGATGTGATTCTGCTATCAATTATGATGATGCTTATTGCTTTCGTTGCGGAAAGGAGGTTGCCTGAATGATAGGTCATAGTTGATAGAGCTAAAAAAATTGAATTAATAGCTTAGAATAAAGTGTTTAAGAATTTCATGTTGACGCTCCAAATGACCTAACGCTATATTGCTAGAGTTTTCGACGCAGGACATTCTTTGTAGAGCTCAATGATCGTTAATTACAGTATGGTATTATCGAAAGAGCAACCCGAAAGACGTCTGTTCGTCATAATAATTTTGTCTTGCAGTGCATACAGGATCATTATATTCTGGTTTGCTGTCTAATCTTGATAGTATATACGTCAATGAAAGATTTTAGTGATAAACAGCTTGCTTTGAATGAACTAAAATGGATGACCGTATACTTAGCAGCTGCTTTTATCATAATGCTTCTCTTGCCCTTTCCTATTGATCTTGTTGTAGCATTACTTGCATTTGTGGCGCTCAGTTGGTCCAAAAGAAACCTGCTTTTAAGAAAATCAGACACACCAAATTCGGGAATCAGAGATACTTCTTTTAAGCTCAAAAAGATCAAAGAATTCTATAAATCACTCTTTTTCAATATTTCCCAATCGACAGATTCTGACCAAAATCGAATCAAGTATTATTGCATGAAATGTGGGAATGAGCACAGGGAAATAGAATGTCCTAAATGTGGTTCAAAAATGAAAAGAATAGGACTATAATTCTGTCAAGTCGCTTGATATCAACAATACCCACTTTAATGTACAGACATCAAAATGAAGAATCAGGGCAGTGTCAAATCTCCTGTCATTTCACCTCATAAATATCGTGAAATGCTTGAAAATTAGAGATAACATCAAAAGTGCCTTCAGAGTTTTTCACTCGGTGTAAACCTAAAAGTCGACATATTAGACATTTTCACCTACAAGCTGCCTGGACATTAAATCTATCAAAACTATTTCAGATCATATGATGGAATCGCGAATGTAACGCCGGGCTGAAAAATGCGGGATTAAGATCGAAGGCGAGACAAGCGCTTAGATACAGAAGAGAAACAAAAGCAATATGGTATTTCATATGAACAAGTCTACTCATATTTTCCAGACTCTTAGGGAATGTCCTGGTGGCTAATACTCTTTTTATCGATAGAAATGTCGCTCTAAGGCTGTGATTCAGTCAGAGCCTCACTCCTGGTTGAGTATGTTAACTTTGAACCTTGCCAACATGCAGAATATGGCAGTGCTAAGATTCATATCGTCAGAGCCAGAATCAGAAATAGATAAATTATTGAAAGCATTGAACAACTAGTGCAAGCTGATGACATCAAAGCAGGATAATTTAGCAAATATCCCAGTATCCGATTTTATGACTAGAAACGTAATAACAATATCTGAAGGTCAAACGATGAAACAAGCTTCTAAACTGATATATGAAGACGATATAGGAAGCATAATTACTTTAAAGGAAGGGAGCACGGCCGAGAAGAAAGAACCAATAGGGATCGTTACTGAGAGAGATATTGCCAAGACGGTAGGTTTCGCTGCCAAGCACTCCATTTTTGGTGATATTCCGCTCTCGGAAGTTATGAGTAAGCCGTTGATAACAGTTCGACCCAGTGCCTCATTAAAGGATGCAGTTACTTTGATGCAACAAAAAGACATCAGAAGACTACCCATTATCGATAATGATGAAAGATTGGTAGGCATAATTACTGAGAAGGACATACTCAGAGCGGTTTTCAAAATCTTCAAGGAGACTACTGAAGGGAAGGGTTTAGTTTCTGAGGGTTTTGATTTGTTGGGATTTCTTGGAGCCGAATAGTATTTCCTTCAATATAATGGCGGGGCTCTAAACTTCCAGTACACACAACAAATTTAATCAGGCAAGGAAATTTTTTCATATATCTAGGTACCGTGAGAGAGAACCTTAAGTAGCATTTTCACCGTAGATAGTAATTCTTAATTGCTAGTGCTATCAGCTCATCCCCAATTCTTGAGTTTGAGCTGATTAAAGAACATCATAATTATCATCTAGGCGTAGATGTAAGCGATTTCATGGGAAAAACGTAGACCATTAATAGAAGCTATGACATCAAGTTATCCATGTATTCAACCCGCCGGGATCAAAAAATAAAAGATCTAGTAGACAAGGACATTATTACGATTGATGAAAGTGCGCTAATTTCAGACTCGGTACGAATTATGAAAGATAAAGGCCTATCCTCTATATTTGTTACAAGATCGGGTAATAGAAGCGCACGCACTCCCGTTTTTCCGATTGGTATTGTAACAGAACGCGATATATTGTATAGAGTAGTAGCAGAAAACAAGAGTCCATATAAGACCACGGTGAGAGAAGTAATGAGTGCTCCAGTGATCTCAATCGACGAACAAGCTACAATAGAAGATACCATAAAACTGATGAGAGGGAAAAATATTAGAAGGTTAATTGTTTCTAAGGGTGAGCGTGATGATGCATACCCAATTGGCGTAGTCACTCTGATGTCGATCGTAGGGAATGTTCCGGCTGAAAGCTTGGAATTAGCTGAGCTCGAATCACCTAGGCCTGGGAAGACCGTAGAGACCATCGTTAAAATTATGTGCCCGTATTGCGGATCAAAATTTCAAGACAAAACAGACCTATCGAAACATATAGATAGAATACATGTCGGAACTGGGCTACTTGAGGGAGATACTAGGCGCTGGTAGTTGGACTGGTAACTGTGGCTATGTAACGTTTTTGTGAATAATTATCAAAACCTAGAAATTTTCGTGCAGTGCAGTACCATTCAATAGACCTACTTCAGAGTGCAACAAATACGCAACAAAAATCATGACTCTTCGTAAAAGCCTTCTTTTTCTGCCTTTTGTAGTTCCTTATCGATGAGCCTACTCACTATCTGAGCCTCCTCAAGTCGTCTGTCGCTTTGATATTTACTACGCAACATGTTCAATGCTTCAATAATACTACAACTCTTTTCCTTAGCTAAAGTTCCTGCCGCCCTTTCAATTTCTTGTTGTGTATCCATTATTACTGGTACTAATGTAATGTCCACATTAAAAAAAGTATAGTATATAGACATATCATAGATCGACGCTGATACAATACCGATCTTGGCTAGATCTCAACATACCATTCATCAAAAAGAATGAGTCTCAACTGGGTATATATGCATAATCTTTGGCCTGCATTGGGGTATTACAATTTGAAACAATTCATTTTGGTTCAATGAATTGCACATAAAGGCTTCTAATTCTCTTCCTTCCATTATTGTCAATATACTCATTCTCATCGGTGCTATTACTACTACTATTTTCCCTATTGCCTACTACCTTGTCACTAGATTCGGTATCGGGTTCAGAGACTATATGGAAGATAAGCCTTTGCTTTAACTTATTTTCTTCTTCGTTTTTATAGAATGTAGCCAACGTAGATACGACTGACGAAGATGTTGAGATAACTGTGTAATCAAGTAATTTAATGTTTCTAGATGGTTCGGACTCGAATTTTATCTCTTGTTTTAATCCATCACAAGCCATCATAACAATATGCAGAAAGGACTCGATTTCAGATCTGCCTTTCAGTGATTTATCTATTACCTCATTGTCACGGGACACATGACTCTTGCTAAACGGTTCATAGATTCTACAATCTTCAGTGAACAATTTCAAAAGATTATGCATATCCTTTTCCTCAATCATGCGGAAGTATCTCAGAACAATGTCTAGATCATCAGTTTCAAAGTGAGAATTCGTTCTATTCTCACTCCTTTCGATTATTACACGAGTATCTATTCCAATAATTTAACATATTCCGTATTTTTCTTTTCAAGATGGTATTCTATTTGATTACTCTATAAAAAATAGTAGGTTTGCATTGTGATGCACTGAAATTCATTCTTTAGTTATGGTATGACAATTTTGAGTTTTCACAAAAACAACATATCTAATGTTGGCAATATGCATCAGCATTCTGTTTTGACGACTAACATTATTGCTTATTTCATTCGAATCGATAATCAATGGTTCACTCTATGCTTAGTCACAAAAAAACGAAATGAATACTACTTACTGATAGGAGATGAATTTAAAGTATGGAAGGCATGAACTTAGCGTACAATCATTACAGAACAGTGCGAGTACGATAACACACTTGATGCAACACTTCCCCGTAGAGTCCTTTTAAGACCTGATCCACCCCTTGTGCCCATTACTATCAGATCCACATTCTCGGACTCTGCATATTCGAGTATTGCATTTTCCACCTTAGAAAATGGATCTTCAAGTATTTCTGATCTAAATCTCATGATACTGGACCCTGCTTCGTTCTGAACCTCTAGCATTGAACTCTCTACTTCATCAAGCCATTTTTTCACTTCTCTTCTTTTGTCTTTTAGAATGTCATCATGTGAACTGGTTCCAGGCTGCGTAATAAAGTATTCGTATGGTAAAGACATTAGATCAATTACCGTCAGACCAATCAGTTCCGATCTGAATTTCTTAGATAAGCTGATACCAAATCGAGCAGCTTTCATTGAAGTAGTCGATCCGTCTACAAGAATCATTATTTTCTTGATGTTTTTCAAGTCTGTCTTCGATTTCATTAGTAACTATTAACTCTTCATTATATTATACAACAATATCTATCTAATTAGTTCTGCGTAGTATACAATAATACATATGTATGGACATCCTATCTTATCATATTTCTATTAATACCTTGATTAGGTTTGCCATGGATAATTCTAATAATTGCTTAAACATTCTCATTAGGACATGTATGTATTAGGTTACCTGTACAATTTCACTTATCAGGTAACCAACCATGTATGCAACGGATGCGGCAATTCCTCCAATTGTTAGGGTGTTTAGTCCCGTTCTAATCAGGGGCCTGTTAACTGTTTTACCTCTGATTATTCCTATTAGAAAAAATGCTACAGCGGTAAATACTACTGAATACAGAAAGGCATCGGAAGTTGTCCAGGCACTACTAAACCCCGAGACATGGAGTAAGATAAACGGGACCAATGGTATTATACCGATCAAATTAAAAGCTGTGAAAGTTGTTATTGCAGCATCCCTAGGACTCCTGTTCATGTCCTCTATCAAGCCCAACTCTTCTTTCATCATTGTATCTGCCCATACCTTTTTCTTGGAGATGATGACTCTAACTATTTCTTCGAGTATCTCTTCCTTAAACCCTTTCTGCTTATAGATATCTCTTATTTCTTGTTCCTCTTGTGCTGCCAAGTTATCAATTTCCCACTCCTCTTTCTTCCTTTGACTTTGAATGTACTCTCGACGAGTCTGCTCGCTTAGATAGTTCCCAATTGACATGGAGAAACCATCTGCAAAGAGATTGGCAAATCCCAGGATTAGAATGACAGAAGGAGGAAGTGAAGCCCCAACCACCCCGGCAACGACTGCGAAGGTGGTTATTGCTCCATCAGTTGCTCCGTAGACAAAATCTTCTATGGATAGCTTCATACTATAGATTAACTACTGTATTGTATTTATGATTCTTGGAGTCAACATTTTTAAGTATACTGCTAGCAAGTTAAGATACCGAGCAATCTTTTCTCCTATCTAGACATGTTTTGTATTTATGACCCTACCAATAGTAACAGGGAAGCATTTCTGATCCATGTGGTGGAGCAATGATATAGCTTACCGCTAATAGGCTCTTTCAAAGGCATTTCCAGTATGACATTGTAAACACATTCCACACCAATCACACAATTTTGGTGTAATCTTCCCACATTTGGTACATATACTCTCCGTGTCATGTCTTTTCGTCTCATGGAAATCATGTGCTGAACGAATCCTGGTCAACGATCAAGTTTCTACATACCAATTAATATTCTTCACTGTCTCTTCTTATTGTAATAACTGCGTGATTTAGACCTAATTATCTGAATGCTAATACTTGCATGCTTGTACCGGAGATAACATACCAGTTACCATACACTCCACCTATGGTCTAATGTTTGAATAGCCTATTGTCACATGATGAGCAGAGCTCTAATCGTATCCGTCATGAGCTTTTGTAAATCACGTTGAGTTATTAATCCAACATATTTATCATCTTGCTTAACCAATAGTCTTCGTATATTTTTCTTTATCATCATCTGTGCCGCATCACCCAACGTGGCATCTTGTTCCACCGACAAAATTGGCGTACTCATTATTTCCTCAATTTTGGTAGTTTCAGGTCTTATACCCCGATAGGCTATGGACTTTAGTATATCCCTCTCTGTTAAAATCCCAACAGGATTATTTCGCGGATCTGCAGTCACAACGATAGAACCAATATTCTTTTTTACCATGAGCTTGATAGCAGATTTAACCGAGAGGCCCTTCTCTAAGGTTATCATTTTTCTATTCATTGCGGCCCTAACTCTAACCGTTGGGTTGAGGGACATAAGACAGGGAGGTTGACACAATTATGACTATATTAATCTATCATCATACGTTAGAAAATAGCAAATTGATATTCACTTGAATAGAAGTATTGTAATCCACTCCTGTCGCTAGGCGTTATGCTTCTTGGCTTTTTGACCTATATTGCTATGAATCATAAAGTAATCTAAGGTCAATTACTTATAATTCTACATCTATTGGACTATAATATCTGAGACGGAGCTTAAGATACTAACATGCTATTTTCTATGTATTAGTATATCACCAAACCAGTATTCTGCAAATTGTTCATGTATTGTTTGCATACTGTGCGACATCATATTGTCCGCAAGCTCTGTACCAAATTTTGATTTTTCATTAACATTTTAAAAATATCCTTGTCAGTAATTATACCCACAATTTCACCCTTTTTGTCTTTATCAGATATAACTGGCAATCTTCTTATGTTTCTTGAGTACATCGTTTGGATTCCATCTCGCAGAGAAGCATTTGATCGTATAGTAATCAATGGTTTGCTCATCAATGCGCTCAGTGGAGTGCTAAGGAGCCATGGCTGAAGTTTACCAATAATACGTACCACGTCTCTTTCCGTGATTATTCCCACTGCCTTCTTATCTCTTTCATTATCAATAATAATAACACTTCCAATATTGTTTTCATCCATCTTTTTAGACGCAGAAGAAATATTCTGGTCTTCTGTGTCTGTTACAATTTTGGTGGTCATAAAGCTCGAAATGGAAATTGAATCAATACTCAAGATACACTTCATAGTAATATGATATCTTACCTATCTTAGTTTCGGTTTCATCTAATCAATGGTTTTCTCTGCTATTTTACTATTATGATAGTGTGTTCACCATAGTGAACGAGCTTTGACGACGTACTTCCTATTAGAAAACTATCTGATGATAGGTATTTGCCTCTACCTCCAACAACAATGACATCCATGTTTTCCGCTCTTGCAATTTCTAGTACCTTCTCGGCGACATCTGTTCCTCGGCCTTCCATCACATTTACCTGAGATGATTTCAATCCTGAATCTTTCGCTTTAGATAGAAATTTTTGAAGAATTCGTTGGCTGTCTTGTTCCAATTCGCTCACGACAGAATGGCCAACAGTCCCATATTCTTCGATAATATGCACTATGAGCAAACTGGATTCAAATTTCTTTGAGATGGCAACAGCAAGCTCAAAAGCCTTTTTACCTCCCTCAGAATCGTCGACTGCAACAAGGATTCTGGAAAGCATTCGTTTGTAATGACTGTTGCTCGATATATTTGTTTTATCTACATCACCAGTTTATTATTAGCGCAGTATACTTGACAATAATGCAAAAGCTTAGCATATCTCCTCTATGATTGGGAGATGCATACAAACCCTAGCCCTTCCAAAGGGTATCCACTAGGACTCTTGATGTCTGATCATCTAGATTAGTCTCTTTCAATAATTTTATTGCCATATGAAATCGAACATCTGTAGGTTGATTTTTCCTCGCCAGCTTTACAAGAATCTCTTCACTTTTTTCGTTAGGCAATGACCGAAAATGATCCATCAATAAATTGATAGCAAGGATTTTTTCCCATATTCCCCCATTTGACATACTTTCAGCCTTATTTAAAAGTGCTATGCCATTATCGTTTTCCAATGTGCAATAAAGTATGTGAAAATTACCTAAAAAGCATTATTTCAGTCGTCTATTATAGCATACAGTTCAGCGGTAGGAGGGAGTGTATATCTCTAAATTGGTTTTCAAAACAACTGGAAGAGCGAAGATCCCTTTCCCACATATCTTTATTCGCCAGAAGCATCCAGATATTAGGATTTGGCTATCTTCTCCACCTCTCCTCAAATAAACTCTCACTGAGTCTCTCTAGGAATTCCTTGTGACTTGTGAATGACCGGTCAGCAAGGATCTCCGTCATGAAATCTTGATTATTGATTATGGCTTTGAATATATCCTTGTCGGTGACGATCCCAATCAATACATTAACCTCGCTTCTTTCGACATCATGGCTTGGAGCTTTGATTACTACAAGTCTGCGGATATTTTTTCGCAGCATAGTATCCATCGCATCCCTTATAGTCCCATTTGGAAAAATTGTAATAAGGGGGGTACTCATTATTCTACCTGCGAACAACTCTAGTACAGACGATCTATAAGACGCAGGATCCAGTTTTAGCGCTATTTTGTTTACTACATCTCTTTCAGTTATTATACCAATTGGTTCTATTTCAGCCTCAGCCTCATCTGCTCTTTCTACTTCTTTTGTTCTTTTTGTAATGACAACACTTCCTATATTGTTTTCATGCATAATCTTGCAAACCTCATAAAGACTCTGGTCTTCGTTGGCTGTCCTTACTTTCTTTGTCATAATAGATGAAATTGGTGTTGTACCAAGAAAGTTGCTACTGCGACCTTCATTTCTGTGTGCACTCACTAAGGTTTCACACCATGTTATCCCACATTCGATCGGTTATTATTGTTCCGATCCATTGCTCAAATTATTGCAGATGTTCCAGATACTTGTGATATTAGACAACAGCTATCCCTATTTATACATCTGCACTTATTGAATTAGATTGTTTTAATTTAGAAGAAATTAATAATTGTGCTATAGATACATGACTTGATGATGTACGTAGGTCTAATACTACCCAGCCTAAGCATAATTTACCGTGTTCTCAACATCACTTCTTAAGGATGGTAAATTCGTACGCAGGTCTTGCAACTAAGACTTGAATTCTTTCATTAATATGTGAACTTCCTCTCACTATAAGTAACGCAGACATAATTATGCTTAAATACTTTAATACTACGAGCTTACCCCCCTTGTCCGTGCAATTTGAAGCTAATTAATTAGCCTTGCGATGATGATGGCTGGGCGTAACAAAAAACAAAGATTAGGATAATTTATCAAAATAAAAAATTTGCATTGCAGTGCAATCTAACTAAAAATATATAGCTTGATTAGTTTTAAATTTACATGTCAACTCCTCATGTTGATGATAAGACGCTTTCAGTAGAGACGGTGATGACTCCCTTACCACTTGAAACCGCCCTTGCACTGGATAACATAATTGATTTGGCTAAACATATGAAAGACAAAGGCGTAGGATCAGTAGTAGTAACAGAATATATCGCTGATAGTGCTGGAAATAAGACAGGCACAACACCGGTGGGGATAATCACCGAAAGAGACATAGTAAGAAGAGTTGTTGCGGAATCTAAGGATCCTAATTCAACTATTGCATACGACATAATGTCAAAACCACTGATTTCCGTGGGACCAGAAGCTACTATCTATGATGCCGCGCTAATCATGACCAAATACAGCATTAGGAGGTTGCCCATTGTTCGTGACAAGACTCTGTTAGGAATCATTACATCCTCTGATCTGGCTAGGAGGATGTACGAAGAAAACAGAAGCGACCCTACGCTGATGGCTATGTCTAGGTTTCAAGAGGTTGAGAAATTGGCAGAAGCGAAGGATAAAAATCAAAATGTGCAAGAAAAAACAAAACCAGAACACAATTCTTTGAACAGGGAGCAAGACATACGAACACAAGAACGCTTTCTGCAAAGCATTCCCGAATTCAAGAGGATTTTAGTTCCATATGACGCATCAGAAATGTCAGATAAAGCTTTGAAGTATGCAATTTATTTGTCCAAGATATCTAACTCACATATCTTCATCCTTAACGTGATCGAAAACTATGAGGATCTAAAAGAGGTACTACCAACCACCATTAGAGCAGAACAAGAAAAAAAGCTGGAGAGGTCTAACAAGAATGACTCGCAGGGTGTTGATCTAAAAGTTACCGTAGAGGGTGCGCTAAGGAAAGTGATCGAAGAAAAAATACGTCTGTGTCAGGAAGCAGGCTTAGATACTCAGATTACGTACGAGATACATACTGGGAAGGCAGGTGATGAGATTATTAACCTAGCGGGACACGAAGATTTTGACTTAATTGTTATGGCTAGTCATAGAATAACCTCAACCCTTAAGAGCTTGGGAAGTACTGCAAGAAAAGTAATGGACAATGTAAAGAAACCTATACTACTAATACATGAGTAAGAATCGATCATTTTGACATTATGATTAGTGATTTCTTTTTTAGATACCGTATGTGAAATGGGAAGGGGTGACCAAGTGATTATTACCTAGAATCCTAGTTCTGAAATGAAATTAGCAATCAGCAGGAAATATCTGGGTTCGGATAGGTTAATAACTATCGCAGATATATATCACAGATGGGTTTACCCAGCTCACCCTAACTACAGAATATTTGAGTCATCTTGTCCGTGCATTATTCATTTATTGGATTTATAAATGAATAATGCGGGAAATAACTACATTGGTAGAATCAGCACCAATAAAGAGAAATACCGTAGAAAGTATAATGAGTAAGCCATTAATAACTTTAGAAGCTAGCAGTACTGCTTTACAAGCCGCAAAATTGATGTCAGAAAGGATTGTCAGCTCTATCGTTATTACAGATAATGATAAGATTGTAGGAATAATAACTGAGCGTGATCTGATAAGACTGGTTTGTGCTATGGATTTGCAGGCAAGTAAAGCTCCTATCGCATCCATTATGTCCTCCCCACTCATTACTATAGGCAAAGCTTCGACAATTGGAGACGCTGCCCAGATAATGTTAAGAAATAAGCTACGACATCTTGGTGTTACAGATGATAATGGCAGTGATCGAATAGTCGGCGTAATTAGTTCAGTCGACTTAACAAAACTGCTCATAAATAGATTGCAGTCGGTTGATCATGATGTACCGCTTCTGCTAAGGGCACTTTATTGGCAAGAAGAGCCTTCGGAAGAACTTGAATAATGGCTAGTTATTTCGCATTTTAATAGTTGTGGAACTATCGAGAAAAGAATACTCGATAGCTTATGTCTACATATATTTATAACAGCGAAGACTCGATATCCCTAGACTAATCATGACCGCCACAGAACTCAAAGAAGCCCTCGACATGTGAGCACGTATACCGATGCGGATTATGTCGTATCAGATGTTAGCTTTATTTCGTATAGGTCGATCTTTAGATCGCAAAGCAAAAATTATTGAAAAGTAATTTTGTCCTGAAATGACGAGCGGCACAAATATTGTTAGCCTATTTCCATGATAACACTAAGAGCTTCTATCCAAGTTGCTGAATATATTAGATCGTTTGAGGAATTGAATAAAATAATAATAGCACGGGTAGGTCATATGGCAGTTTAAGGAACTATCACATTTTAATTCATAGTTACTCATTACTATTGCCGTTCTCATCCTGTCCGCTATTATCATCTTCGCTCACTCCACCACTATCATCACCCTGCCCTTCAATAACAGCATCATCCTGATCGCCAGAAGGTGGAGGAGTAACACTAGTAGGAGCAGGAGAAGATTCGGGAGGGGCTACTGTACCATCCCCTTCTCCGGTAGACGATATCCTGTAAAGACTTCCTAGCCCTTCAGCTCCTCTATCAAATGTTAGAATATACAAATTACCATCTGGACCGGTCTCTATATCAGTAATGCCCTTAAAATCTGTCCCAAATGTCACAGTCGAAATTTCATCATTACTATTTGCAATTAGATCACTTAATGAGGGATCATTTTCTAAATTTATGCCTGTTCTATCTGCATTTGGTTCAAAGTAAAAAAGTGTACCACCAGTTATATCTCCTACAAAGATGCCGTTCTCGTAACTGGGTCCAAGCACTGTTGAATTGAAAAATTCAATATCAGTGACTCCTCTTGAGTCAGCCCAACTGAAAACAGGGTCGGCGTAATGTGAACCTGGCATGTTCACCAGATTTGATTCGGATACGCCCGTATTAGCAGCTATTGGACCCATAACCTGCTTCCATCCACTGTTAAATCCTGGTTCAACTAGATTAATTTCATCAAAAACGTCTTCGCCATTTTCTGTATCCCACAATTTTCCTGTCACAGGATCAAAATCAATTCCGAAACTATTTCGTATACCGTAGGCATAATATTTACTCAGAGGATCAGAAGGATCGCTTGATAATGGATTGCCAGAACTGGGAGATCCATCTTCGGGATTGACTCTAAGTATGACACCTGTATCATCAGGAGCCGGACCGCTCTTAAAGTTTTGGAGCTGTCCTTCTCTCTGCATTTCCCCTACCACTACGTAAAGCTGGTTATCTGGACCAATCTTTAACTTTCCGCCTTGATGATTAGTCCCTGGGCCAGATGGAAGATCTAAAAGCAATTGGGGATTTGTAAGGGAGGTGCCGTCCCACATATAACTATAAACTCTATTTCTTACATCACCTTCAGTTGGTATGCCTTCGATCTGTGCTCCAGTCTCCGTAACATAGAGGAAGACTTTATCGCCTTCTACCTCAATTCCTAAGAGTCCACGTTCGTTCTTGGTTTGAACTCCTTCTAGTTGCAACACGGGTTCAGGTTGCATCTGACCATTTGAAATGAGTCGAACATTTCCTCCTTTTTCTAATAACAGAATATTATTATCATCCAAAAATGCAATACTCGTTGGTGATGCCAGTCCATCTAGAACTAATTCAGCTGTCAAAGTGGGTTTACTCATTGAGGGTTGTGCAAGGATTGAAGCTGGGGAGATAATTTGAAGAGATAGCATAACAGATAGAGCTACTGTTAGTAAAGACATTGTGTACTTTATTCTACCCATACCACTACAATATGTCATAACATTAACACCAAATCTATTGATAATAATAACCTTTCTGGAGGTGAAACTCGAAGAACCATGTTGTGTTCTTTTCATGGGCTAGTTGCATATCTCCGACCGATTTATCTATCTATTTGTTTATTTAGCTATATGGTAGTAGTAGACTGGACAACTCTGATAGGTGTGAAAGTACAGTCGATATCTGTATACTAGGAGGAACTCTCCATACAATTAAGGTTTGTTCATCTCCGGTTCCACTTTTTCCTCCTCTGAGATCCTGGAAGTTATGCATGCTATCTAGAAGGAAACCTCTATTCTGTAAGTCGCTTGTAGACTGAGAAATGTCCTGAGTGGGGGATCATTAAAATGCCAACTGTATCGGAATTGCCCACTATTTTCAATAATTCGCTATCATTGTCATTGTTGTCGGTTCCACTGATATTTCCTCTCATGATATAGCCATTATCATATTCCACGGTGTCGGCATAACGAAATTCACAGACCTCATTAAATGTGTAATTTCTTGCTTCAAATTCTGTAAACTCACCTGTCTGATAAATAGGGCTGGTGATACCCATATTGCTGTTTACTATTATGTCACGTTCGTGTCCCACATCGCCGTTATACCAGATTACATTAGTGCCCTCGCTTATAACTGCAGTTTCAGGAACGAATGATTGATCGATAAATCTTGCTTCATCATCTTCGCCAGGTTCATGGTGACCTTCATTTGGTATTAAAACCACGAGATTCTTCACGTTACTTGGGAGAATATGCTCTTTGTCGTTAAAGATATCACTTGCACTACCCGTATTCGTTACTGGAGGCTGCATAATCTCTGTCGGTTCGGTTGAAGCAGTGGCATACACATTTACAATCATAAATAGTAAGCTAACTGTGATTGATATAACACAGCAATAACCAGTGACCCCCATATTGGCCAATTCATATTCAATTTTTTATATTATATCTCCTTTTCCAGAATATATAACTCGAGTGTATACAAGGTAATATACTGCAATTTATTGTAAAATATATCTGAATAGTTCTTACACCGAGTTATAAGAACTCTTGTAGGAATATATCTTCAAATTAGAATTAGAGTTAAAGACAATGCGTATGCATGAACCAGAGTGGAAATAATAATTGCTAAAGTAAGAAGGAGTAAGGCAGTTAACCAAATTATAAAAAGGATGGATCTTGAAGCTAGATTTTGCACAGTGGAGAGTACAGTGATACTTGATATGTTGAGAAGCTAAATTGGTCCACGTATACGCATTTTCTAGCCTATATTAATAAGCAAGTATATCAATATAGTATTAGAAGGTTCATGGGTAAATGGAAATGCCTGTGGTGTTCTAAAGTACTGGAAGGAGAATCTTTTATGGAGTTGGTGAAGTCAACGATGAAAGAGTCTGAACCTGTGCATGCTTGTGAAAACATAACCCTATTAGACGAATCAAAATTGGAGGATGAATTGGTAGCTTAAACTTCGTTCCTTTTTATTGTAGTGTCTGATCAATCAATATAATATTGTATCCCATCTTGGAAACTTATTTTCTCATCTTGTATAAGACTGAAACAAACACGAAGGGTAGTGCTGCGACAATAAATGTAAAGGATCCTATAATTGGGGAAAATGCCAGGACGATCCCAAGGTAGAGGGTGATGGCAGTCGGAATTAATCCGAAAACGATGAATCGATGAGCTCTTCCTTTAAATTTCTCAATACTTTCGTAAGGAAATTGTATGTGATGATACACAACAGGCATTATAAATAATGAAGTAGCAATGGTAATACTAAAAAGTGCGGCCGCCAATACAATATCTTCCCCAGCAGTAAGATCTTGTGAAGCTGTCACCGAGATATTTAACAAAAAACCAAACAGGATCCCAGAGAATGTAGTAAGAAGAGCTGCTTCCTTTAGAATTGTATCATAATCCTTAACCAGTATATCCCTATCTTGGTCGGAAGTACTTGTATCCTTATCACCTTGGTCGTCTGTAGCTCCCACAGTCACTTATATTGCTTGAATCTATATAAAATACGATACGATGGGAGTATTGAATCTGAGGAAGTAGTTACAAGTAAAACGACTTCCAAACGAAACTAGTCCTGCAGATTTTGCAAGTATTTAGATACATTTTGACGTCATCTAATGAAGAATCCTTTCGTACGTGCAATAAGATCAACTAAATATGGTTGTCGCTAAATTATAACCGAACCGTCTTTTGAAAGAAATAGGATGGCATACGAAGTCAATAGAAGAAGTGTCAGACATATTACAAGTTAATATAAATGAAGGATTAGATCTTGCCGAAATTGAACATAGGCAACAAAAGTATGGTTTAAACACGGTAAGCAAGAAGAAGAAGGAAGGATCAATTGCACTTTTCATTAGACAGTTCAGCCAACCACTTGTCTACATATTGGTAGCAGCAGGTGTTATAACTGCAATACTTCAAGAATGGGTTGATACCTCAGTAATTTTTGGAGTTGTACTCGTTAATACTGCTGTAGGATTCATACAAGAATCTAAAGCCGGAAAGGCCATAGAAGCATTGACTATGATGATTACGACTGAGGCAACGGTATTTCGCTCTGGTGGTCAGAAAATGAGGATTCCTTCTGCTGAAATCGTTCCCGGCGATATCGTAGTACTACGGCCAGGCGATAAAGTACCAGCCGATATCCGTCTTTTCAGTTCTCGGGATCTAAAGATCGATGAGTCACTGCTTACTGGTGAATCCATTCCAGAAGAAAAATCAGCTGATTTGATACTGGAACCTGATACATACCTCGCAGATCGTATGAATATGGCTTATGCAGGAACAATAGTGACTTCTGGTCATGGAGCTGGAATAGTAGTGCTTACAGGAGACCAATCCGAAACTGGGCGCATTTCAGAAGAAATATCGATTGCACAAGAAATGGAAACACCCCTTGGACGCAAGCTATCTCATTTTAGTAAGGTACTACTATATATCGTTATAGGTCTAGCTGCGATCACTTTTGTGTTTGGTACATTGCAGCAGGACCACGATCCTGTCGATATGTTTGTGGCCTCGGTTGCACTTGCAGTTGCAGCTATACCTGAGGGGTTACCTGCTGCGGTTACGATTACATTATCAATTGGAGTAAGCCGTATGGCCAAGAGAAATTCAATTATCCGTAAACTTCCTGCGGTAGAGACCTTAGGAAGTACTACTGTAATATGTGCAGATAAAACAGGTACCCTTACGCAGAATCAAATGACCGTGAAGGACATAATCGCAGGAGGCTATCATTATGAAACTATTGCTACCGGATATAATCCACTTGCTGGGAGGGTGATAAAGAAACAACTGATCGCCACAGATAGCATGAATATTAGCAATGAAACGCTGGAGAAAGAAGAAGAAGACGACGAAGTTACATTGTCTCATTCAGGATTCACCACATCTATAGCAAATTCGTCATTGCAGTATCCATTAGTACTTGAGCAATGTCTTATCGCTGGCATGTTGTGCAATGAATCTGAACTGCTGGAGAAAGAAGATGGAAATTGGGAAGTAAAAGGAGATCCAACAGAGGGCGCATTGATAGTGTCAGCACTGAAGGCCGGTTTATCCGAACCTGGAATAGAAAGTAGATTTCCACAGATCGATACTATTCCATTTGAATCTCACTTAAAGTTTATGGCTACCCTTCATGGAGCTACTGCTAATACTAATAGTAAACATATCATATATGTAAAGGGAGCCACTGAAGAAATAGTGAAAAGATGCGCATATATCATGTTAGAGAAACACGACAAACAGTCCGAATTACGAGTACGGCAACCAGAAAATCGTTACACTGAAAAAAATGGCTATCAGAATGACGACAGCAAAAATATAGGATATCCATATGACATAAAGGAATTTGTTCATTTGCTGGAATCAAAAGATGTAATCTTGCAGCTTGCAGAAGGTATGGCAAAGCGAGGACTTCGTGTCATAGCCTTTGCACGTAAAGATATCTCAGTCAAATATAGAAACAAGATCGAAATCTCAGATATCGGTGACGATCTAGTTTTTCTTGGACTGCAGGGGATGATTGATCCACCACGTGATGAGGCTGTCAGTGCGGTAGATGCTTGCTCCAATGCAGGGATTAACGTAAAAATGATTACTGGAGATAACCTGCACACTGCAGTTTTTATTGCTAATCAGTTAGGATTGCATCACGCTAGCAGTGCTGTCGCTCTTAACATAGATGGCGACAATATGGAAAAACACAAATATGAATTTGTGGATAATCATCCTCCTTTAGTTTCAGCACTCACCGGTCACGATTTGGCTATTCGCTATAAACAAGACCTTGCTGATGTAGTAGAAGAAACTGATGTATTTGCCAGAGTGTCACCAGCTCAGAAATTTGATCTGGTCAAGGCTCTTCAGTCAAGGGGGCATGTTGTCGCTATGACGGGAGATGGTGTCAATGATGCACCAGCTCTCAAACAAGCCGATATTGGAATTGCAATGGGTCTATCAGGTACTGATGTTTCCAAAGAAGCTTCTGACATGGTTCTAACAGATGATAACTTCGCATCTATTGTATCCGCGGTTGAAGAAGGGAGAGCGATATTTGATAACCTGATGAAGTTCATAACCTGGACTCTTCCAACAAATTTTGGTGAAGGATTAGTGATATTAGCTGCAATCTTTGCTGGACTAGGTCTTCCAATGCTTCCCGTACAAATACTCTGGATAAACATGACAACTGCGATAACTCTGGGTATCATGTTAATATTTGAACCCAAGGAATCAGATATAATGCGTAGACCTCCACGTTCACCCATTACTCCTTTATTAACCAGTGAAATGATCCAAAGAATTATACTCACAGCCACAATTATTCTAGTAGGTGTTTTCCTAATTTATCTCTGGGAGTTAAACAACGAAAGCAGTAGTATCGAGGTAGCTCGTACGGCTGCAGTAAACGCGGTTGTAATGATTGAAGTACTTTATGTGTTGAATTGCAGATCACTTGTTAAACCTATATTTCAGATCGGAGTACTTTCAAACAAGTGGATAATCGTAGGCATACTATTAATGCTTCTGCTACAAATAGCGTACACCTATCTACCAGCTATGAATGCTGTTTTTCAAAGTGCACCATTAGATTTAGAAGCTTGGTTAAGAATTTTGGGCTTGGCAGTTATTGCATACTTCATAATCGAATTTGACAAATGGATAAGAAGGAGCCTGAGAAGAAACACAAGAAAACCTTTAGTCGAGATTAAGAAATTTTAATGTCATTCCAATATTGATCATTTATGTGAGTAAAAGTTTACGTATTTATGCAAGTAACCCTCAACGAAAGTTTCACCAATATGTGTCCTAGTCCTCGTAAGTGGGCGAATAGGTGATAGGGAATCTTAGAAGTATCCACCGAAATCATAAAAGTTTTTTGATTACAATGTTGTATGCACTGGATGGCAATGCAAGTAAAAAACTGATAATACTCCTTTGACATAACGGTACATAAATAAACGTTGGAAATGCTGAAAGAGATATCCGACTATGAGGATGTAGTAGCGGTCGAAGGTGATTATACAGAAGCCATAACAGGTTTAGGCCCTTCTCACGGCTGGGATGAGGTCAGAGCGCGAATAGGAGATAAGGACTCTTACAAGTATCAGTACTGAATATTTTGAATTAAGCAAGAAGAAATCATTATTTTATTGTCTTTCATTAAATGGAATTATCTGAACTGGTCGATCTTATATCTAGGTATAGGCACAAGATGAGTAAAGCAAAAGATTGTTAAATGGAGGGGCCTATATTCCAGATATGGAGCTTAAGGCAAGAGATATTATAATACAGCAGCAACCTATCACGTTGGATTCTAAAGCTACTCTACATGATGCTCGTAACATGATGGTTAGATATAATATCAGCAGAATTGCAATTGTGGCAAATGAGGAAAGTAACGTTAGAAAAATCCCTATAGGAATTATTACCGAAAAGGATATTGCACGTTTTCTATATGAGGAAGCACCGAATAGACGACTAAATGAAATAAGATTAGATGAAGTTATGAGCACTAATTTAATAACTGCGAAAGATGATGATAGTGTAGCGTACTGCGCAAAATTAATGCTTGATAATGGAATAAGCTCAGTCATTATCGTAACTGAGATGCAGAAAGAAAATACTGCAGCGGGTGTTTTTATGGGTGTTATTACCAAGAGTGATCTGGTAGATGCATCTACAAGGACGGAACTAAAGAAGGTGAAGAAGGTCTCAGAATACATGACTAGGGATGTGTTTACAGTAGATGAAGAAGAAACCCTCCTCATCGTCCTTATGCTTATGACAGATAATAAAATTTCAAGAGTGGTTGTAACAAGAAATAAGAGACCTATTGGAATAGTTACTACGCATGATTTACTTCCAGTTAGTTCATTGTTTGGAATTGGAGCATATGGGAGATTCTGGACAACTCAAGAAAAAGAAATATTGAGGAGAAAAGAACAGCGGTTTATACCATCAGGAATAAAGAATGCATTCCTCGTTTCTGATGTAATGACAGAAGATCCAATATGCATTCCAATTGGTTCCAAGCTAACTGAGGCTGCTCAAGTCATGACGAGAAATAGAATCAGCGGTTTACCAGTCATAGAAGCTAACGAGGATCTAGCCGGAATATTAACAAAAACAGATATAGTAAGATCAATTGCAGGATTTGAGAGATAGCCTACTTTGAAAAACTAACAGCATCATGAATATTGAGACTTGCTCAGGTTAGTTAGTTAGTTAGATAGTCCCAGATTCGAATCAAAGATAGGATAATAGTTAGCAGTAATACTCCAACTTGATGTCGAGTAAATTATACAAGGTCTCTTATCGCACACTCCACCCGCCATCTACAATGATTGAAGCGCCAGTCACATAATCCGATTCGTCACTAGCCAGATAGAGTGCAGCATTAGCGATATCGATCGGGTGCCCCATCCTACCAAATGGTATGGACATTAGCACTTGCTTTAACATCAATTCATTAGCTTCAATCACCTTGGTCATACCCGTCTTGATGGCACCTGGACAGATGCAATTCACATTTATATTCTTGGATGCATATTCGAGGGCCAACGATCTAGTCATCGCAATAATTCCACCCTTTGACGCGCAGTAGGATGAGAGGTTCTCATATCCTATAATACCAGCAATAGACGCCATATTTACAATTTTACCTTTACCTTGTTTCTCAAAAATTGGCAAGATCTCTCGTGATAGTAAAAAGGGTCCTTTTAGATTGATATTGATCACTGCATTCCAATCTTCGTCGCTTGTTTCAGAAATTGGTTTTTGGTACACAATACCTGCATTATTGATCAGAATATCAATTGTGCCAAAGGTTTTCACCGTTTTTGCGATCAGATTTTTTACTGACTCTGCGTCGGAAACATCGCACTCAATAAACAGAGCATTCTTTCCTGCAGTATCAGCTGCATCTTTTCCAGATTTATTGACATCACTGAAAACAACTTTGGCTCCCTCTTTGACAAAAAGCTGGGCAATACCCAAGCCAATGCCGGAGGCAGCACCAGTTACAATTGCAACTTTGGCAGATAGTCTTGACATAAATAGATCTATTGCCATGAGACTTTTATTGTATGCGATATTCTAGTTACGCGGTGCCATTAATTTCAGGAAATTACAATAATCTCAAAACTGTGTATGTTTAAGATGAAATATTCTCTGTCCGGCGATTGATTACATAGGTTCTATAATTAATTACCGTTTGGATATAGGACATTCAACAACATACATTTTCATACGATGTCACCTTCTTGCCTACAGTCAAAAGTTCTTATCGACTATGGATCTTGTGTTTAGACCCATCTTCATGTACGCATTCATCTTCTATGTGTCTATGTCTAACCTTCTCCTCTTGACCGTAATTATCATCATTACAATCGCAGGGACCACTTTCTTTTTGAGTAGATGTATCCATTTTCAACATTAATAAGAGTTTGCTGTATGTTAGATTTGTGCCGAGATATGTAATCTTTCAGTCGAAGAGCTCCGGTTAAACAATTTGTTGAATTCTGTTAACATTAAAGGAGCTGTTAATTACGCTTTTCATAAGTTCAGAAATTGGCTATTACTGTGGAATCTTTATTTTAGTAGTGATCCCGCTATTTTCAATAGTTCTTGATTAGATAGGTTTCCGTGCCGACTTACTAACTAGTCACGTAGGCTATTCTACAACATAAAAATTATGAATTAACTCAAAGGTCGTGTATACATTAGATCCGGATCTCTAACAATAGTAAGCAGCGAGTGGGTGTTTAAATAGTTCTCATGATGATCATGTATGTGTTTAATAACATACTAGTACCATACGACGGATCTCAGCCATCTCATGTTGCAGTGCAGCACGCATTTAACATTGCAAAGATGGATGCTCTGTCGCTGTCAACAAGAAGAGTCCATCTGCTTTACGTAATTCAAGAAATTCATGTTCCTCCTCAGCTACATTCGTACCCCCTTCATGAACTTGATAAGTCAATTGCGAAGTACATAAAAGAACTATACCAAATTCTTGAGACAAAAGCAATGGACATGCTCAAGGCTAAGAGTCTGGAATATGTTAAGGGATCTGGAGAAATTGCTATTAGTACGCTTGTCCTTTTAGGTGATCCAGCAGATAAAATAATAGAATTTGCGGAACGTGAGAAAATAGATTTGATTATCATGGGAAATGTAGGACTAAGAGCCGTCAATGAGCTCAGAGCTCTTGGAAGCGTATCCCGGCGCGTAAGTGAGATGGCTAGTTGCCCGGTTTTGTTAGTTCATTAAAGAAATAAAGACACTAAGATAATTTCAATCTGCGTCTGTGTCAGAATTATCTTGAATATCATATTGAAATAGGAAAATGCGAAGAAAATAGCCTTGTGTATTATTATTAGCTGTTAGGATCCTGCAAAAAAACATAAGTGACTTCATGATATCTGATATACAAGACAAATATTGACGTTAGTTATGAGGAAAAAGAAAAGCAGTCGGACGAGGGCCAGAGAAGATGAGAGAGTAGATGAATTAGGAGACCTAATACTAGAATTACGCAAATTGCAAGAGTACGTGATTGCAGTAGCCGAAGAAAAGATAAGCGTCAGTACAGCCTTCTATGAATCGCTCAGTAAGCTTCAATTGCTAACAGAAAGGCTAAAAAACTGGCAGGAGCGACATGAACGGTAGGTATTATCAATAGCTAGACTGGATTATGGCTTTCGATAGCTGGTTGTTCATACTTGTACACGATGATTATTCTTTGTCCTTCTTCATACGGACAATCTTGGATCTGTCTGGGAACGTTATCTGACGCTTCCACTATGCATACACCATTCTGCTTAATACCTACAATAACTTCTTCAGAAGTTCCCGGAGAGAGTACATTGAATATTTGGAAACCAGATATGAAAAAAACGACAACTACACCTGCAGCTACCAACATTATCGCTAATATTGTTGGTGACAAGGCGATTGATTACATCACTCCTTGCAACATGGTGCAGCCACATATATGACATTACTATACACAGTATGTCTAAACTGTTGAGGATGATCTTTAACCATAACATTTTAACCTGAATACATTCTTATACTTCAGTATTGTGTTTACAATGTATTGCAATGTCATGAGTTTCTATGATATCATTCACTGTACCGGTAATACTATTGGTAACGATATAATGATAACTACTTGAATTCCGGTTGAAATATAGGACCTAAATACAGAAATTTAGATTCAGTCTACAAACTGTAGAAGTCGGTCAAGGACATTTAATGATGTGATATTGAATTAAGCACTATTCAAAGCAGTATCAAATTTTGTATTATTTTAATATTTATGATGCGAATATCTGACGAGCATTTGCTAAATCAGGCGAATAGTTTCCCCTTGAACGAATAGAATAAGGCAAAAGAGGATCGTTTAGGCCTAACGTTAATAGGCCTAGGCTATGGCTGAATACACACTGCCTCAGATACGGTCCTATGAGAATCTATTTTGCAGCTAAGAAACGTTAACAGTGCCTACCATACCTGGATGAAGACTGCAATAGTACTCAAATGTTCCAGTCTGATTGAAAGTGACCTCAAATGTCATTGCTGGTTTAAATAATTCCGAAGCAAATCCTCCTTCTACTTCTTCTGTGGAAGTAGAAGGACTTCCCTCTATCACCGTATGGGGGACATTGTCATTATTTGTCCATTTAACTGTGTCTCCAACCTTCACATCAACTGGATTTGGTTTAAAGGCCGTATCCGTAAGAGTTGATGCACCAGACACAATTGAAACGTCCACTATACTTCCTTCCTGTGCGCTGACTGAATTAAACATCGTTGGCAGCACTCCAGACATAGATACAGAAATAATTCCCAATAGAATTATAATACTTGTTATAAGCATTAAACATATTATTGGTTATTTTGTATAAGTATCTTTCTATCACTGTAATATCACTGTGATCAATATCTAAGCAAGCATCCAAAATTACGGATCTTGTACGACTAACACTCATAAATGAAGATTGAAATTACTCACTTGTGAGTGTGAGAAAGCTTAACCTGATAGGGGCATTACCACTATTGGCAGAACAAGGACGCCAGTAATTCTACTAGTTTCAAGTATTGCATTCATGAATGGAAACAAGACTGAATTATGGCTACCTACAATTCCTCTAATTCTTGAAGCAAAATCAAAAAGATATCATTTGTAGATAGCTCTCATAACTAAATCCCATGGAGTAATTATACGATCATTTCCCTCCAAAACGAGGAATTGATTCTTGATGTCCATAAGATATTGAGCTGCTTCCACTACTGTTATATTGCTTCTTGTTGGGCGTATTTGAATTATATCGAGGTCACTGACTGAACCATAAATTGGTCTTTCCCTCCTTTTATGACTTAACAAATATTCCATGATCTTCCTATCATTTAGAATACAAAGTAACTTAGAATCATGGTTGTTCATACGTGCTTTTGCTTCATACCCCTTTCTGCAATTATAGTCACCATTTCTGATACCTACATTTCGTATGCCTTTATTCACCATTAAGATTCTACTTGCGTGACTATAGTCACCATTTCTGATACCTACATTTCGTATGCCTTTATTCACCATTAATGTAATAGCATCTCTTATAGTAGAATCCTTATTTACAGATACTATCGGAGACGAGATCTGATTTATAATCCGATCAATTCTATCATTATCGACAGAAATTTTTCTCTCAACTATCAGGGATAAGAAATCTCGTACAGCAAGAGTTCCAATTATGATTGGTTTATTAGTATTATATTCCTTGGTAATGCTGACAATAGGAACAAATGCAAACCTTGTTCTCTCAAAAATATCTATAACACTTCTTAGGGGTGATTCTAGCTCTACACACTCACTTTCAGTAACTTCTATCATGATCTGCGATGCAGTCACATTTTCGAAAATGTCTTCTTCCCAATTAGGAGTGCTTTCTAATATACTACATAAAATATGCTTTCCACCAATTCTTCCCACAGGTATTTGTATTTTTTTCCCATTGCGATTTTCTTCAATAACCACAACTACTCCATCTACGTATATTTGTGGGCCTATTGCCAGAAAAGTGATTACTTGGAGAAGCTTTGTGTCAGGATAAACAGACAAAAATGGACGTTTGGTGCAGTCATTGAAGACTTCTTTTACCTTTATCCTATCAAATTGATTATCCATATTCATGTGCTAATTTAACAATATGCGGTAATTCATACACTTAAAGTTATTCTCTTCCTTGATTCCCAACATCATCCTAACCCTATTAGTCACGCTTAACCATTAAGGTTCTACTTGCGTGACTATGGAGTTGAGATAACATGGAACAAGAAAGTTAATTGTCATCTTGTGCATAACAAAATTGACTAGGAGCAATTGGTAGGTAGGAGCAGTAAGGCATATGATAGCATGTCAAGCCTATTCAATATCAAAATAAGTGATCTCATTCAAGCCAATTCAATATCTGCTAACCGTAATGACAGCCCTATCATCTTTGCTATCCAAATATACACCA
Organism: Nitrososphaeraceae archaeon; assembly: GCA_035643435.1. GTDB lineage: Archaea > Thermoproteota > Nitrososphaeria > Nitrososphaerales > Nitrososphaeraceae > TH5896. Next base: position 41,971 of record DASQQK010000019.1, read on the forward strand.
TTTATTCTCATTATAATTAGCGATCCTTGTACAGAGGGTCTAAGTAGTCCTGAGAATGTCTTTAGTTCACCACTTAAGCTAGATAGTCATATTATCTTTATTTCTGGTCTCTCAGGAGGAACCTCACTGGCTTTTGCCTCCATGAAATCCATCTTTGAAATACGTATTCTACTATGCATTGGCAGATCCGGCTGTGAATACTGATCGCAATTGTGTACTACCTAACCACCAATACAGAACAATGAGAATGTGCTGCTACACCCCCTGATATGCTGCCTAGTACGAGTCTCCTTAATCCAGACTTTCCTGTCGCCCCAATAACTATAAGATCAATTTCTTTTTTATCGGCATAGCTGGCAATTTCTGTTACTACAGAGGCACCAGTCGAAATAACCTTATTAATGATACGCACATGTTCACTCTTCCTCACTTTAGATGATATTAGCTTGAACCATTTCCCTGCTTCTTCTTTAATCTCTTCTTGATAGTTTGGGGAAACCGCCCCAAAATATCCAGATGAATGGGCTATGGATATCTGTGGAGGAACAATGTGTACTAAATACAATGTACATTGGATATTGCTTCTGTTAGCAATGTCAAATGCGTGCATTGCAGCCCGTATAGAAACTTCAGAGCCGTCCACCGCTACGAGGATCTTCGAAAGTTCCTTAGCTCTGTGCATCAAATTGGTATTGGATGATTCTACCAAATATATTTGCATTGCAGCAACTTCTAATCACATTTCCATATATGACTTGGCATTGATGGTTTTATTACTTTATTTAGCTTTGGCTTGTGTTCTGGTCACATTACTGTTGCTGTACTTGCGTATCTGATTAATAGTCCCCTACTCTTTTAATTATGGCACTATAACCAAGAACATTCTTATACAGTTACTATGCCTAAATAAAGAACCCATTCAAAATCTTAAATTTCCTCAACTTTTCAATCTTGTCGCTAGCGATATATGACTTTCGGATTACGTCTTCAAGACGGCTAGAAACATGCTATCATACAATTATCACTTCCACAGACACTTGATAGTACAGAATACCACACCGTGAATATAACAGACTTTACTATATTATTCAAATGTCCCTAGCATAAAAAGATTTTATAAACTGCAAAGACGTCGGACTGGACTGTAATTGCAGCATCTATGGAATCAGCGAAAAGTCGTTGATAACACGATCCTACACATGTTTGAATGTCATGCCATAAAACCGGAGGAAATGACCTCATGTATGAGCTTGAAGATTAAAGAAATTGTACATACACCCCACTCTCCCCCACTTAACAAGTCAGCTAGTATATAATAATCAATCTTGATAACTACTGATATGTCAAAACACAGGCCCAGCAAGCTGGTTCCTCTAGAAATAAGACAGGAAGGGCAAAGTTTGGAATCTCCAGATGAGGTTAGGCATCATAAGCAAACCGAACAGCTGAAGTCGGAGCTTGACATTGAAATGGAATGTCCCAGATGCAATGAGATTATGGAATTACATTCCAACTTCGATGAATTGCTGTACTCATGTGAGAGTTGCAGCTTTTTGCTGAAGTGCAGGCCATAGATCTCTTATTATTATAAGCATTAGTTTAGTTTTGTATTTGCGCGATAATTTCTGATTCTGTATCCTGCATTCTGATAAGTTGCTTTCTCAATCGATCTGCTTGTTGGTAGTTGTTATTGGCTTCCGCCATCTCTATAGCACGTACTTTATCACCATATTTCAGATCAGAAAGCCGGCCCAAGATACTCTCAAGTGTATCGATCTCATTTATTAAAATATCCGATTCCCTAAGATTATTGGAATCTTTTAGCTTCAAATTTAGCTCCTGTACTCTTTCTTGAACCCTATTTTCAAACTCTATTGTTTCCATCATCTCCAGTCGTTTTTTGGTCATTCCAAGCTGTTGTCGATCGTCATTATCTCGGTTTAAAATAGGGTGGATAATTCTTGTGACCCCTTTGAGAAATTGTATCTCGTCTTGTCTGTCAGCTATGTATAGAGGGTTTAGTTTCACGTTAGTCCCTATCTCTACCTCCTCTTTCAGAGATCCGATTTTTTCTTCGATAATCTTTTGTAGTTCGATGAGTTTGTGCATGAATCAATAGGTTGTAATTTGCGATATAATTAGTGAAATACCACAAGCCGGGGGAGAGTGCATGCAATAATTTATAGATGATTGTAGCAGTGTAGTATTGCTCACTACTATTTCATGATCATAGCCACTGGCATTCTAAATTCCCATAGTTAAAGATATGCACACTAATTATTGGTTTAACTAGTAGCAGCAGTCGACAAGACGAATAACAAATGCCACTAGAAAGAATCTATATAGATTAAACACCTGTGCCTAGATTATTTTTTCATTATCGGGGTGAAGGCATCCTTCAGATGCCGGATTTTATGTCATACTTAGTTCCAGTAAGATATATACTAAATTAGAAGTATCTGCGGACGGTGCATGAGAATTATGAGCTATGACTCATTGACGGAAGGGAATATATGATTGAGAATCCTATATTCCCTTACCAGAGGATGGAATTAATGACCAGCAAGAGCAATAGTAACAGTTTCAGAAAACACACATCTGAGTCAAATACCTCCTTTAAGATGAACCCAGAGGAGCTTAAGTCAAGATTGGAGGAGGGTCAGCATCTAATGGTTTTTGATATCGGTGAGAAAAATAGATTCGAACGACGGCATATACCGGGTTCCGCATATGCGGTCTGCGACTCAGCCGCCAAGAAAAATATTATGCCAAAACTCCCCAAGAATATTGAAATTGTACTGGTGAGTGACGATGATGAATATTCAAGGCAGATGGCCCAGATGATGGCCCAAATCGGTCTGAATACTAGATACTTGCAAGGAGGCATAAATGCATGGAAATGGGACATGGCAGAATCATCTTCAGAGGGAAACATTTCTTCAATAGACCTTAAAGAATGGCTGGATCAAGGTAATAACGGCGGCGACAGTCTATACCTTCTCGATGTCAGAGAACCTGATGAGTTCAAAGAGTGGAACATCGAAGGAAGTGTCAATATTCCTCTAAGCAAATATGCATCCAGTAAGGAATCGATAACAGACATTCCAAAAGCTAAAAGAATAGTCACAGTCTGCCCTCACGGCAATCGTTCCACGGTAGCAAAATATTTGCTAGAAAGATATGGTTTTAATGTTGGTAACTTGGAAGGAGGTTTGAAATCTTGGAACACATCCCTTGAAGAAGCCTACAATGAATTTGATATTAATAAGGGAAAAGTGAGGCTATATCAAATTAGAAGAATCGGCAAGGGATGTATGTCATATATTCTAGAGTCGGATGGTGATGCTGCGATTATAGACCCTGTTTATCCTATAGAATATTATTTGTCAAAGGTTTCGGAGATTGGAGCAAAGATAACTAAAGTATTCGATACGCACCAACATGCAGATCATATATCTGCAGCAGTAAAACTTTCTGAAAAGACAGGATCTAAACTCTGCCTGAGTGGCTATGAACAATATGGCCAAATGTCTAGTCCACTTCATCATGGCTCTTTAGAAAAAATTGGAGCAATAGAGATGAATGTAATTCATACCCCGGGACATACTGATGGAAGCCTCACACTATTGCTTCAGGAGAAAGATGTGTCATTGCTCTTTACTGGAGACTCTCTATTCGTAGAAGGAGTGGGTCGACCTGACCTACGAGACAAATCAAGGGAGTTTTCGGAGAAATTATACGATACCCTTCATCGCAAAATATTGCCTCTACCTGATAATGTTCTAGTATTCCCATCTCATACTGATAAATATGCTAAAGCTGGGGAAATTATATCAGCCGACCTTGGTTGGTTGAGGAAGAATGTCAATCTTTTGCAGCTGCCGAAGGACAGATTTGTAGAAAGGATCGTCTCTCAAACCATGGCTACCCCTCCAAACTACAGAGAAATAATTTCAATTAATAGCGGTAAAGTGCCTGTTCCAGAGACCTCTTCTGACATATTTGAGTTGGAGTTTGGTCCTAATAGATGCAATGTATCTTGAATATAATAACATTTGATTTCATACCTGTCGAATGTCGAAGCCGCAAAATTAGTAGGATTGATTGCCTATTATTGAATCAATATTACCTAATGTAGTTATGAGCATGTGTTACAATTCCTAGAACTGTGCTTTGCATACGTCAATACTGAAACCGATTTGCTCATTTCATTCTGGGCAGCATTCCTCAGCTTTGGACCCGCAGTCGTAAGTGAGGCTATCTCTACAGTTGTACTCTCACTTTTGGCCGGAGCTGTCGTTGGCTTTTCCTTAGGGCTCATAGGTGGTGGAGGTTCTATACTTGCAGTTCCTTTGCTAATTTATGTCGTAGGAGTGGCCAACACACATATCGCGATAGGAACATCTGCATTGGCAGTCGGTGTAAACGCACTGATTAATATGATACATCACAGAAAGGGAGGGCATGTAAGAGTAAAGGAAGGAGTAGTATTTGCAATACCGGGAGCAGTAGGTACGATAATAGGAGCGCAATTAGGTCTTCTTACTTCATCAGGCGATCTATTAGTACTGTTTGCAGTATTCATGACAATATTATCTCTGTTTATGTTGTTGAAAAGAAGAGCTGATCCCAACAACAATAATAAGAAACAGGAAGAAAAGAGTCTCATACCTCATAATTACCATGAGAATTCAGGGCACGATAAAACAAATAATGATTTTGAGGACAGGACTGAAGACGATAAAAATAGTAATGAATCACATAACTCAGAATCTGGTGCTAGCAAACATTTTCTAATATCTATTTTGCAGAATAAGAAATTTTATCGTCTGCTAATTGTAGGATTCATTGTAGGAATAGGAGCTGGATATTTTGGAATAGGTGGAGGATTTATCATAGTACCCGCGTTAATGCATACTATATCTGGGCTCACCATAATTGATGCTGTGGGCACATCATTAATTTCAGTGAGTACATTTGGCTTTTTGACTGCCACTAGATATTCATTAAATGGAGAGATCAATTGGTTTATAGCGCTACTTTTTATAGCTGGCGGAGTAGTTGGTGGTTTCTACGGTACTAGATTGTCATCTAAGATTTCAAGAGAACGGCTCCAAAAGATTTTTGCTATCATACTACTCGTAGTTGCGGTCTATATGATCCTCATGAGTATAACTAATACCTGAGACCAAATCATGTATTTGATGAGATGCTTGATAGTACAGTTCTACCATCAAGTACGATATATTATCAGTTCCTGATGAAATATATATCAATAATGAATATATATCAATAATTGAATAGTGCATGAACTTAATATCTTGGTCAACTTCAACTATAGTGTAGAGGGGCAAAGCTCATGACGGATTTCCAAACTCCAAATACGAATAATTCCTTGGCTTCAAGCAGTCAAGAAAGACTGGGCGATAGATTAATGACTCTCTATTCGGAGATAGTCAAAGATGTTGAAAAGTACAGGCATATCTATCGACTTAATATCATGCATGAAAATAAAGCAAGTCGAGATAATTTACTAGCATATTTGGCTCTTAGGCAACATAATTTAGAAGATCTTCAAATGGAATTGGCAGAAGAAGGTCTCTCTTCTTTGGGCAGACTTGAAGGAGAGGTTTTGATCGCTATAGAACAAGTTTTAATGCACTTTAAATCTCAAAAAGATCTTCAAGTTGTTAACGGAATCTCCAGTGGTTTAACGAAGGTTGATCATCAAGAATCTAAAAATGTAACTACTAAACGTAGCCGTCTCCTGTTAGGACGTCCAAGAATAGGACGATCAACTCGGATCATGGTAACTCTCGATCTGGAAAGTATTCATCAACCACATTTGCTTGAGGAGCTGCTTATACATGGCATGGATATGGCACGGATCAATTGTGCACATGATACACCTAGAGAGTGGAAGATGTTAATCGATTCGATCCGTCATGCAGAAGAACGTCTAGTTCAACGTGGTCAGGGTATTGGTAGACAATGTAGAATAGTAATGGATTTGGCAGGTCCGAAAATTCGCACTCGTTCAACTGGTTTAGAGATCCGCCCATTAAAGATTAGTATTCCCAAGGATATTCATGGCAAGCCAGTTAGAATGGTTGAAGGCTTTCTTGACGGGGAAGCAGAATATACAGAAAAAATTAGCTTGACAGGAGTTCCACCAAGCTTTGTAATATCAATCAAAAAGGGTACTGATGAATTGCCTAATCTAGATATTGGTGAGAGATTATCATTTTACGACAGTCGAGGACGATCCCGTTCAGTAACCGTTCTTGAAAGAATTAGTCCTACCAGAGTAAAAATTGGATTAGACA
>DASQQK010000020.1:0-7365 GCA_035643435.1 Nitrososphaeraceae archaeon
CTAGGGGTAAATATTGTTCGTGCTAAATACTAGATATAATATTATTACTTATGATTATTAATCAATTAACAAATTCTTAATATATTTTATAGCTTATCCTATTGATTTATATATCACCATTTTGATATAAAAGGGATTTTAACTACTTTTTACTATTAGTGGTAAAGTCTAACATAGATTTCTTCTATATATCATATATGTAAGAATCTTATGTAATTCGTACAATTGATAAAAACATTATTATAAAAGAGTACAGTATTAAAAATACGGATATGCATGAATACCTTAGAGATACTATTGGAAATAGGTATGATGAATGTAAATCCTGTAATACTAGAACTGAATTTACATGTGTCAGGTGTAATTACTGTTGGAGCTGTCATTGGAAGAAAGAAATTATAGAAAAGGAGAAAGAAATGGTTGAGAATAGACGATCATTAATAGTTAAAAACAAAGCGATTCTTAACACATCAGAGATTACGAATCAGCATCTTGTTGATGAAAATATTTCAAATTCTGTACAAATGATTAATGTATTTGGAGAACAGATTGAACCTGTTTGTAATTATTATAGATGCCATCACAAGTTCTCTGAACATGGATACAAGAGTCATTCTTCTTGTAAATGCAAGCATCCCCAAAACAGCATCGTAGGAATTGGAGGAGCCAAAATACAGCTCTTATTAATTAAAGAGAAAGCTAATAAATTTAAATATCAATAAATCAACTAGTATTTATCGTAAGAGAGAAGATATGCAAAAAGGCAGTTCTTTAACACTTAAAAGGCTGATTATCAGATATCTGGATGTTCTCCATATCAGGTTAGATCATAAAATTGGAGTGTTATCTATTCAATCTTCTGATCGAATATCACAGACCGTAGACAATCCAGAGTTTGCTGCTATGAAGATTATTGGTGATGCTTCTGTAAGAACAAGGCATATTTTTACAGTTTCTGAAATTAATGATTTCCTCACTATTTTAGCAAATACTATGAATATTCGTAACGATTACAAAGATTATGATGGTGCATATGTTAACAATGTGATTTTTGTAGTGTATAGGGATATAACTGAGAACTACTCTAAATTTGATAATGGTCTGAAATTAATATATCCAAGGATCATACTTGATGTAGTATCTATTTTGCTCAATAAGGCAGATATTGAAGGAAGAAAAATAGGGATTTATAGTGTTCTAAATTACTACGAAGAAAAGAAAAATGAATATAACGTTTATTATGAAAACTATAAACGTCATGATCAAGAGTCCTTAAGTAATACTAAAATTAATAGTAAGGCTATCAAAATAAACTCTTTAGATCACCAATTAAAAGGTAAAGAAATGAATATTCCATTATCAGATATTAATAATAATATGATTCTTGACAGCCTTACAGAAATAACCGGTAGAAATAGAAAGGATTTGAATTCTTCTTTAAACAGTTTATCTGATATTGATCTGAAGAGATTGAATGACCTTTGTAACAATTATGATAGACTTAGAAAATATTGTAAACTTGCAATAAATGAGAAAGAGTTTAGAAAAGAAGCAGAGAAAGACACGGGTAAGAAACTAGGCGATAATCAGTTATATCATGCAGTATCATCCGTAAAGAAAGTAAAGATATATGTTGAAAATGTACTCGATCATAAATTTGAACCTGATGAATCACATGGTATTAATCACATAAAACATAATCTAGAATATGGATATTTATTAATAGGTCTGATCGAAAGTAGTAGAAAACCAAGAAAATCTTACTAAAATGTGTACATAAATTCTTCTTTCTAAGATTTCCTCAGTAATTATCCCGAACTATTTACTGATTAGATTCAAGTGCATCCAAGATAATTTTAGCTGCCTTTTCATTACCAACCGTGGAAATTGTTTTATTACTTGTAGTTATGCTCATATTATCAAATCTTTCTTCTATCAAAGATTCTAATTTAAATATGTCTTCATAATTATAACCCATTCGTCTTGCGTTTTCCTCTTGCTCAAAATGATTCTTGATTGGGATAAAAATTCCTGGTGTATTATATATAATGGATTCATCAATAGTTGATCTTCCGGCTAAAGATACTACCAGATCTGATGCATATATGTACTCATGTAAATTATTTACAAATCCCAGATTTATTATACCATCAGTACTACCACTATGTAAAAATTTGTTTTGAATATCTACATAGGGACCTGAAGCAATTAATAAATCAATATCTAATTTCATTCTTAACTTCATAAATGCTTTGATAGTCATTTCAATCAAATATCTTCCTGATGGAGTCCCTCCTATAGTAAGAAGAATTGTTGGTTTGTGCATTTCAAATCTCTTACGTAATGCATCTCTATCTGTAGTAGTTAATTCCCTTACGATTGGGCCAATATATGATTTGTTATCTATGTCACTTCCATAGTCTGGAATGATAACATGATTACAGCTTCTTATCATGTGTTCTAAGGATCTATTCATTCCATATTCAATGATTGAAGGTAATCCCTTAAGAAAATGTGTTTTCAGTATATCAGTTATTAAAACCCGTTTTATATTCTTATTCTTTCCAACAGTAATGGATGCAAAATCTTCATCACTAACTATTAGAAGATCATATTCACTATTATTCTCAATGAATTGTTGTGCAATTATCTTACACTTCTTATAATATGAAACATATTGTATAAGCCACTTTATCATAGATTGTAGATGCATAGAATAATTCACTTGAAAATTATTAGGAGTATAAGCATTATAGGCTATATACCCATTATTCAAAATAATTTTGTAAGCAGCTTGACCAGTCACAAACAAGATTCTGTCATTGGTTAAAGATCTAAGCTTTTCACAAATAGCAATATCTCTAGTAGCATGCCCTAAACCTATTGGACTAGTAAAAAATAGTATAACCATTTATTCAGGTAGCGTAATGAATATTATATAAATTCAATGACATTATTATTTATGCAACTAGCCTCAGCTTACTTGACATACATTAGATCAATATAAAAATCATGCTAGGCCAAAGGTAATAATGATATTAATATTGCCTAAAGCAGCTGTAATGTTTTCTGATGAGATGTTAATATGAGGTACTAGATGCAATATATGGCTACAGTAATATTCATGCTAACCTACACTTACTCAAATCTAGCCGCTTCATTCCTTAAAGTACTGCTTATCATTAATATTGAAAAGTTTGGTATCGCACAACTTCACACCTTAATTCTTGCTGGTGGGTTTACCGTGATCATCACGAAAGATATACAAAGGCTGACTGTCCGCTGTCAGCAAATACTAAATATCTAATTCATTCAATCAGCCCAATAAAACCATAAAGAACACGTTACGTACAATAAGAAATGAACAAGAAGATTTCTAAGATTCAATCTGCAGTCTAATTTTACCCAATCCAGATAAACTGAGTAGAATACTCCTGACACAAATGAAAAACCCGGAGCTTTGCGATATTTTCGATATTGGCAGCAGTACTTTCTATGGCGCCGGAAAATGCAGCAGCAAAAGAATTAAGCTGTAACATTGATAACTTCTATATTCTTATCAGTTTTTTGTCAGTTGATGGTGAGGAGTTATGCACAGCCTTTATCACTAACTATCAGGAGATCTCATTCATTGTTATTCTTCGTAATGTTGTGTGCGACCCTCTGATGGCAACGCAATTCTGAAGCCATACAGAATACATGCTGTGCAGCAGCATTAGCGATAGTTGGGCTAATTGGGTTTGCATTAGTGGTTTTGGTGATGGCCACGGTGATTATGAAAAATGATAACATTGTCTTGAATTCCTAACAAAATGTCATTCTTGTCCAAAATTATGAACTATGAAGATAAATGAAACTAGATTAAAATTTTAGTGCGATGGTTAAATTTATGCGAATATTCCTATAGTATAATACAACACAAGCTATAGCTAGCAGGTATGCAATCAAGATGCGCTTATTAATCTCTGTCTGGAGTATCCTTCTCGTCTCCTTCTTTCTCTTCCTCTTCTTCCTCTTCTTCCTCTTCTTCCTCTTCCTGTGTATCAGCAAGTTCTGCATTGACTAAGACATTGTCTAACAGGGCATTATTACTGCCAGCATCATCATCATCATCACCTTCATTAATGTTTATTCCAAGTTCTGTAGCATTAATTATTGTATTTGATTTGAATTCATTATCAGATGCACCTGTATTGACATAAATACCTTGATTGGTATCTCTGATCGTGTTATTGTATATTTCATTATTAGATGATTCTGACCTTAGATAAATTCCATTTGTGCAGTTAGAGACTGTATTATTGTACACTTGATTGTTATGGGACGCAGATACAAATATACATTGATTCTCATTATGAACATAATTATTCCTTGCAATTGAGTCTGTCATATTCTTGCTAAACATAATTCCAGAGCCAAAACTGTTGTATACCTCGTTATCTTCAATCAGTACATTATAGCAGTCAAGTGAACAGATTATTCCCATTGCGCCACTATCATAGACTGTATTATTCCTTATTATCATATCATGTGTTCCTGTATGTGGGTCAAATCCGTACATATAATTATGAGCTACAAGATTATCTTCGATAGTTATGTTTCCAACCCCACTTGAATAAAAGCCGAATCTAAGATGATGTATATGATTATTTTTTATTATACTCCCATCTCCACCATAGTAAAGTAAACCAGATCTACCTTGGTTGTCATCTGGGTCTTCGTATCCTAGATAGGCAAGCTCTGAGTTTGTGATATCGGTGGTTCCTGTTGAGTCACTTGCTATCCTTATATAAGGTCTGGCTACGGTATCATAATCTGTTTTTGCGCCTTCTTCCCTGGGTTTGTGCAAAACTTCAAACATTACATAGTCATCTGTTTCTGGATCCCAGGATGATATTTTTATAGAGTCAATCTTTAAGTTACCGTGTACCTGTAACCCATTGGCAATAGATGTTTCCTCGTCAGGTATTATCTTCAACCATGAAGTATCTGTCGAATTAATATATAGTAAAGAATCTGCGGTGACTATAATACCTGCATTCAATATCCATCCATTCTCGACAGCTTCATCCCTACGTAATACATCAGGATCTTTGAGCACTGTATTAATCTCAGTAAGGTTAATGCTCCTGCAGGTAATTGTAATTACTCTTTCTTCAGAGTCAAATGTCACACAACTAGAAGGGGGGGTAGGCTGCTCTTCTCGTTCCGAAGTCGACAAGCTGAGTATAGCAATAGCATTGACTTGACTGCCGAATATTAGGAAAGTAAAAATTATTACGTATATTAAGATGTGTAACATAGTCATTGCCTGCCTGTTCCTTCATATTCATCTGATAATAATTAAATTTATATATTTCGCACTGATAACATGTTTTTAGGACATTAATAAATTCACTAGTTATACTCTTAATCTTTTGCTACTCCATGTTTCCATTCAAAATTTTATGAGATATGTGTACTAGAAGACTGCAATTCTCAGTCTGGTTAATCTAGATCCAAATTCTAGCATCTATAAGAACATTTGAATACAAGGCATTCTGATCACCTGTTTCTTTCTGCACACCCAACGCTATTTACTATGCTATCAGAGTCGAAATATGGGGTATTGCTGAGTTAGATCTCTGATATTTTGCATTTGGCTTAGCATATGTCATCGTCTGTGAGCGCACAAAATATCTCAATAATTTCGTTTACTGCATGGTTTAGTAGTTAGATAGTTGGTTGGTTTTGGGCTGCTAAAAAGATTCATTTTAAGTTCAGTTTCCGGCATACCCTTCCAAGTATTGAAAATAATGGGAATAGTTTTTTGTTTATTGACTTTTTCTAAAAATGTGACGGTCTTTTAAAGTGTTAGTGGATTACAATCAGAATTCAGCATTATTATTAATCTATGCGCAAAGCAGCGTTTCATTTAAGTATTTGAGATATACAACGATTGATGACGATTGCAAATAAACGATGAGGAAGAACAAGAGAAAAAGGACAATAAAATATCATCTGATAATATAAAAGCTAATAGAGTATATGAAGGAACAGCTCAGATTTTTTATTCCTGGACTAAGATGGAATATCTAACAAAAATATTATCCAGGAAGATAAACGATTCTGCTAAAAATTATGACTGCGTATTAGTGATTACAAATGGTGGGATCATCCCAGCAAGGCTACTTGCAAGAGATTTGGACATAGAATTAATTCAATTAATACCCATGCGTCATAAGACTATCATTCAATCGGAGATGTCTCATCTCGTGACGAATAAAAAATACCTTGTAGTTGATGATATTTTTGATTCTGGAGATACCTATAGGAAGGTATTACAGGCTACTAATGGATTCACTTATGACTTCGTATTTTTTATATGCAGATATAAGACTGATTATAATATTACAGTCTCTAAAATACTGAACCATCATAAATGGGTCGTTTTTCCATGGGAAAAGAGGTAGCTCACGTATGGTACGATCAGATCATTACTCCACTAGCATCAATCAGTATCCACTTCTAACCATATTCCAATTATCTCTATATTTTTCATAATCTTTTGGCTCGAGCCGATAGCTAATATTTCCATCTTTTTCACTTATTTCTTAGCTATTAAATGAGCTCAATTCTTACTTCCAATGAAAATAGTTTTTCTCTATCAAGATGTGTGGTGAACTCTCATACTTATATAACAGCATCTAGATACACATAGCCTCTTCGATGAGTTCAAAGGAAATTGTTCTAGGTAAGCTTTTACTTGATGAACATAATCGTAACGTTGTCTCTGAGTTTATCGCTTTTTCTCTAATTCTTATTTTATTTGTAGGATTATTTATGGCTGTTTCGATAGCAGCTTCTACTGGTTTCGCTTATTCCATTAATAATAATGATAATGCAACAGTTACTAACTCGCCAAATAAAGATGTAAAAACAATACCATCCCAAGTCATCAATTTCATCCTTGATCAAATAGTCAATAGATCCAAAGCAGCCATTGTCATAGGATTTCTCGATCCTAATGGAATACGCATATTTAGCTTTGGAAATATGTCCTCATTACACAATATACCTGTAAATGATGATACATTGTTTAATATAGGTTCTATAACAAAGACATTCACTACCTTACTTTTAGCTGATATGGTGAAACAAGGTTTAGTCAATCTAACCGATCCTATTGAAGAGTATTTACCATCTAGCGTTAAGGTGCCTGAGTTCAATGGCCAAAAAATAACACTTGAACATTTGGCCACACATACTTCTGGGCTCCCAGAGTTTCCTCCTAATTTTTTAAGTAAGGATGGTAATATTAATCCAAATTATAATGTAACACAGTTGTATCAGGCATTATCAGATACTAAACTAGCGAGGCCACCA
>DASQQK010000021.1:0-2176 GCA_035643435.1 Nitrososphaeraceae archaeon
CAAAGTAATCGATGTACTCTTACGCAGTAATAACCAATTCGTCAATTCATCAATTGAAATGGATGGAAATGTATTTACATGGAACACCTAATTCTGTTCTGCGATTTTCTATGACGTTTTTCAAAGAAAGATCATTCAAGCGATTGTAAACTATAATCCATTAGTGACCTATAGAATTGATATTACATTGGTAACAATTGCACCATAATAAGGTAGTGAATCATGGTTATGTATGTGAGTGCTAATGATTATTCCGATTTAACAATATGAAAATCCCTCAGCGTTACGCGGTGCCCCTTGTTTGTTGTATACAACCAAGATGTTCGCGATACATTCTGTTTTGTAACAGGAAAATGACAGACACTAATTCGTTAACCCTTACCTATTCATAATGTTATGAGATACTGGATCAAAGAACGTTGATAAGATTTTCCTCTGCCTGGAAATAAAGACAAAAAAAAGAGTTGGGACTCTGTACAGTTGGTATATTGTTATCTGATGACTGGTGTTCCTTCATTCTCTAATATCTCACAGTTAGTCTCTGCGAAATCTCCTTCTATTGGGTTAAAATCGTCTATGCTATCTCTTCCAGATCCACAGTCAAAATAGTCAGCTCCTTCACCCCCAGAGAGAACATCATTCCCAGCACCACCATAAAGCGAGTCAATTCCGGGACCTCCTTCCAGAAAGTCGCCTCCATCATTACCATAAATCACATCATTACCAGGCCCCCCGCTAAGGTGATCGCTTCCATTGGAGCCTTGAATTTCATCATTCCCATAGTCTCCATAAGCAAATTCGCCCATAGCACCTTGGCTTCCTCCAAATTGATCTGTTTGATTATTACTATTGATGGTCAAATTGCTTACCATCAGATCATCAAAGATGGTTCCACGTGTCAGTGCCAAGATACTGTTGTCACCAGATAAGATGATAATCGATGTCGCTATCGCAAAGAGGGCAAAATAAAGCGAAGCTGACTGCATATCTTGTTTAATAAAATATCCATGTTTATGTTTAATAGGTCTTGACAAGCTCAATCGATATTTTATTTTTCATGATGCCCAATAAATGAGATGCTATTCTATCTTATGGCATATAGAATCTATCAATTAATTACGTTGATTATTCCTCCCGGTCGATATTATCATCGTACCGGATCCTCCTCCATGAGATGCTGGACTGTGAGCGACTTGACAAACAGGGTCTATAATTTCGATGCAACAAACTGTCCGAATATAATCTAGGTGAGGTTGACTATAGAAACGGAGCTCAAATAAAGAAGATCGATCTTGTGAACGAGACTCATCGTGTAAGAAGTGTTTCATCCGAATTCAATGATGACTACGTAGGACTTTTCTTACTGTCTATAGTCTTTAACATCCTTAGACATGGCAACAGATGTCGACACTAAGACCCCTGTCACAACCACCTACAGTATAAAGCTAATAATGAGCGGATTTAGCATAGTAGTGTAGTGAGAGCAAAGTATAAGAACGTATGTTAAGACTTTTACGTACTGTTTGGCATGAAACTTCAAGGGAACCTAGTATTCAGTAGCTTGAGAATTGAGAATTTAATCAAGAATATTTTCTATGCACGTAGCACCATTTCCACTGTCTGGCAGGCAATGCAATCATAACAGGGTGTCCTGTCTGTTCGAAGTGTCTCGTTGCATGAAGTCCTTCAGCCTATCTTTTCTACATAGGCTTGCCAATCTCTACTATCGGCAAAACAGAAAACTAACTATTGGTTTATCAACCTAAGCAGCTTTCCTTTTAGTAAATCAACTTCATTTGGTGCTGAATTCGAAGTTAACCAATAGTTATACGCACGTAAATACTTATTTTGCCACTCCAGACAATTGATTTCTTTCTCATTACTGGAAATATTAGACATATCGGACTTATTAGACTCATTATACGCCGCCCGTTCGGCATGCTCGTTTTCAATTTGTATTCTTTTCATGCTATTCATCTTATCGATATTTACTCTGTTATTATTATCGATATCATCTAAGTATTCCTTTATCACCGAACCATTTATTTCATGCCATATTACTATCCCGTCTACAATACGAGATGCGATTGATAAGGTTGAGGTAACAAGTTGATCACTCGGGGGACTGTAGTGCTGCCTGGTATAGTTATGAGTTATAGTCGGATATACGACATAT
>DASQQK010000022.1:0-3516 GCA_035643435.1 Nitrososphaeraceae archaeon
CTTGTTCAGCTTTCTTCGTAATTTCATCTACTAACTTCTTTCTGTAATAGGATACATGTTGTATTGAATCCAATATTGTCGTTAGAGCTATACCCTGAGCAGCTGTATCAATATTATGCTTGCAGATTTATCTTCCCATGTAATGGCATTGAAGCCCTTTCTACCATGGTACACGGTAAGAATCCGTATCTAGGGATGGGTCTTGATCCCTTACTAATTTATTAGGAAGGGACAATTACTTGGTCATATGCCAACAATAGTGCATTTTGAAATTCCTTCAGACAACGTCGAGAGGTCAAAGAGGTTTTACAATAATCTGTTTGGATGGAATATTGAAAAATTCCCTGGAAGTGAAAAGATGCCCGAAGGGATGGAATATTGGATGATCACAACTACAGATGATAAAGGGAATAAGGCCGTAGGTGGGGGCCTGATGAATAGACAGAATCCGCAGCAACAAGGTATTACAAACTATATTGATGTAAAATCTGTTGAAGAATATTCCTTTAAGGTAGAACAGTTGGGAGGCAAAGTTGTAATGAAAAAGACTCCAGTAACAGGTATGGGCTACTTTGCTGTGTGTTTAGATACAGAGAACAACACCTTTGCCCTCTGGGAATCCGATAATACAGCTAAATGAAGGAGACCATCAAGCCCGATCCTCGGAAGGGATAAGTCTTCTTCTGTCATTTACTTACAATTTTAGGATTATTGTGGGAATTTCATAGTGTTATCAACGCACTTACTCCAGATCCTTCAACTCCCATATTCATGTTGCGTAATATGAGGTAGGTAGCCACGATGACCATGGCAAGGGTAATCTAATTTTTTTGATTTAACTATTGTGTACCTTATCTCCAGATTTAGACGTAGATGTGTCACTAACTGCTTTCTAGACCGCTGCAACACAACGTTCAAACATTGCAGAAGATTGAAGGTATTTCAAAGGATACACAGCTAATTTGTGAGTCTCATTGTACTTCTCCTAGGTTGCTACCTAGTATAGAGCATCCCCCAGATATCTGGGAAGTAAACGGATGTTGGACAGTTAGAAATTCTTTTCTTAAGAGTTGGATGTCGTATTAACAGGCCTGGGTGAAACAAATGGTTTTAAACCCGAGGTTCTTAGATAGGCTGTTCCAACCGTCATTTGCGTCTAGCCTTGGTGGATTTAGTAACTGCATTTCCAGTGTAGTATCTCTAAGAGTTCACAATCTGTGAAAGGAATTTCACGACTGGCAACGCGTGGTAAGCAACCCTTTAAGCCATCCAGGCTAAAGAACCATGTGTGAAAATCCAACCTTTGATGGGCCCTTGTGGGAAGCTACCAATCCTCATTCGTGATGATGATACGAACTTTTTTACGAAGAACGCTATGCTTCAATCAATATATACCGAAGCTTGGAATAAGAAATTCAAAGTAAGTCTGTCTGTAATCCCTTCACAGAAGGGGACTGACGATATGTGTGTACCACCAGATTTTCGAAAAACAGGAGCATTGTATCCTATTACGAGTAACGAAGAACTAGTCAAAATTCTAAAAGAAAGACTTAGGATGGGTGAAATAGAAATCCTGCAACATGGTTTTTCTCATTCTGTGGTTAGAGGCTATAGAGGTGAGTTTGGAGTCAATACCCCAGACCAGGAAGTTATTCTACATAACGGTATAGCGATCATGAGAGAAACATTTGGAATTCGTCCTACTTTCTTTGTCCCCCCTTATGATGATATTTCATATAAGAATTTGCAGTTAGTTAAAAAGTATGGGCTGTCACCAATCTATGGTAAAGAGAAGATACATAGGTTCTTCAGATCGCCATTTATACCCACATTCCTAAAGAAAAAGGCGGCTAAAAAAATATATCTCAAATTTGGAAGGTCTACCTATATAGTACCAGTCGCTGTTGATATAGCCAGCAATTGCCTATATAATGACTCAAGGAATACCTCGAATAAGGCAAATGCTGGTAGTCGTGATGGTGCTGATCTTCGCGTGGCTGAAACAGAGGTTATAAACACTTTGCCGCCGGTTGGGTTACCATTTGAAAAACTGATTTCATCTGATTCTTTTCTAGATTCAATATCGAAGATCATTTCATTGGCTAGATTTAACCGAAGTAGGATTTCGAGCTTATGCATAATAAATCATTATCATCAATATTTCCATGACTGGAGTCAGTCTATTACAAGGACAGAGATGTTTAATACATGGCAAAAGTTGCTTAGCTACCTCGCAGGCGATGTTACATATGATGGAGATCATTATCTTGATTTCGGCTGGAGAACAACATTTTCAGAGCTTTGCAACAGAGTCTTGAAGATTCAGAGGACGATTACTACTTCAAAGACAGGATCCAAAATAGTAATACAATCGATAAGCGAGAATGAAAAAATTGATGACTTTTCACTTTTTGTCAGCCAGGGAGGCGTAGAGCGACTAAATGCTTTTGATGACGTAACATTCGAAAAAGAGACTAATATAATTACAGTTAAAGAGGTATTACCAAGATCCAAGTATACTATTTACACAAAAGAGTAATGTGGACAAATCTTGATCTTATAGCTTATTTTCATTAGGATAATCATTAATCACTCGGTCGATAATAGCTGGCAGATTATAGTATGAATACTCAATACCAAGTATGTCCCATTTTTGACGGTTTTTTCTGGATATAATACTTGTTGATCAAATTATCGGGTATAATACTTGTCACGGTATTTGCAACTTTTTTTATAACATGTTTGATCCAATTAACATAATTTGATCCAATTACCGGGTATAATACTTGTCATGGTATTTGCAACTATTTTTATAACATATTTGATGTTCATGGGGGTTCTCTGCTATTTCCCCCTCTTATAGTCAAACTTTGTCTTTTAACAGTCTGATCAAGTCCAGCAATGGCTTCTTCATACACATACAAACACTCTAACATACACAATCATGGTAGAATGCAACATTTATCAATCCGCCTAGTAAGTTTGGACGGACTGTGCTGTGCAGGTTGACATAAAACAAGGTACTGCTGTGTGGGTACGAAGCTCATGCTATTCAAATGAGAATGGACTAAAAAAAGGTTGTTTGGATATGCGTTAATTTTTTAGCACATACCCATCGACCTAATAGAAAATATATCAGATATTAGTGTGCCCCTTTCTAAACAGTGCAGATAAAAACTATTCTCAGTGGCAAATCCCTTAGAAATCCTAAAAGTAGGGTCTGATTCTATACTGGGTAATCATGCTCGAAAGACGTGTCGATGATGATTCTTATCAGAATGGTGGTGAGAAGGAAGCGGATACGGCCTTGGTGGTCAATCCAAGTTCAGCTAGCGGGTCAACAGGAAAAAACTGGGATACCCTATTTGCCCAAATAAAAAATATTCTTGGAGAGAGCCCAAAAGTGGCATTTACGAAGAAAGCAGGAGATGGCATTATTCTGACTAGAGGATTTTTGAAAAATGGATTTAAGAATATTGTTGCTATTGGAGGGGATGGATTGATAAATGAGGTTGC
>DASQQK010000023.1:0-2397 GCA_035643435.1 Nitrososphaeraceae archaeon
TCTTGGAGAGAAGGCGAAGAGATAATCATAAACTGGTCAATAGGTGGGTTCTGTCTCCTGAATAGCTATCACTTGAATCGTCACCGAATACTTAATACAGTACTTCCAATAGAAAAGTTGAATTCTGATGGTACAACAAGAATGGGACAGGATGAATTCAATAAAAGTCTTGTAGTACCTATGGAATTAGGAAAACGAATAATTGAAGAATTCCCAACAGAAGCACCAGGTCTACTATCAATGGCAGCTAATGCGCCTCCTGGTGTTAAGAAACTAATCCTGCACATAGTATTACTGCAGGAACACCTTAGACTTGCTATAGATCAGATTAGAAAAGCGCAATCTGTATCTGATGTAGAAGCAAGTATGATTCAAATAAGGAAGCCTCTAGATACAGTTTTACAGTTTAAGACTGATCCAGATTTCCAAAGTTTAGGACAGGAATTGTTTGTCAATACTGGCATAATTACTGATATTAAAGGTATGAATCCTGGAGGCGCGGTAATAGCATCCCGTGATATACTTAATAGCATATGGAAGCAATTTCAAGAGTTATCAAATATAAACAGTAAACCTATTCATACTACTACTACTCGAAGCACCAGCAGCCAAAACTTTGAAATGAAACCTAAAAGAGCTGAAGCTAAATTTACACTAATTTCAACCTTGTGTATTACTAATTATTTAATAGACAGAATAAGAATGGTACTAGGCATGGTCTAAACCTGACGCATCACTATAGATCATGCTTTGATATGAAACACATTAGATCGAATACTTATCTATAACTAGTGTCTTATATGATCGTAACAGAAATGGATAATCCGTTTAGAGTAGTCATATTTAGTTCAATCATAGCCTTCACGATCTTATCATTTACGGTTTCTACAACTCAGGCCAGTGAAGCGGGTCCATTGGAGAGGATGCGTGAAATCGTGGGTGAAATGGGTGGAACGTTAGATACCGGTGATGATAGTAGTGGGAATAGTGATGATGCCACTAGTTCCGGCAAAAGTACTCTATCCATTCCGAATATTACTCAGAGAGAGGAAGCCCCAGTTTCAGCACCTTCTGGAAGTATAGTATCTACAGACGAGTTCGCAATGAATGCTGAATTCGAGCCACATGAAAATGAATTCTTGGCCGATGAGAATTATTGGCAGATGGATGCATTTGGATTCAACGTAACTCCAAATAGCAGCATTTGTCCCACCGGCAACTGTGAATTCGAATTTGAGGACGGTCAAATAAATACAGACTTTAGAGGTGATTGGGTATTGACAGGACGGCTAAAGGTAGGAGTTGAGACTGAGGAAGGTACTCGGTCTAAGCTTTATGACGTAAGGGGAGAACTTGATAGAAAGGAAACCCTAGAAAGAGAAAATAGTGTGACCGATATGCTAGGAGGAGAATTTAGACTTGGGAGTGGCCCGGTGATACTCCCAGACCAAATAGATGTAGAATATGAAATCACCAATGGATCATTAACTATTGAAGATGAAGATGCTTCCCTTATTCTGCAAGGAACAAAGCAGTAATCATCGGGAGAGATAGATGATGATCAAATTTAATCATTACTTCTTAGCCCTGCTAAGCTTGTCGTTACTCTTTTTTGTAGGGTTTCTTTTTCAGAACTTTTATAATGAAACAATAGCTCAGCTGGATATTCCAGAAGCAAAACCCATCGGAGCCGATGAGGCTGGCACTGCCAATGCTACAGGGTTCATAGCGTTCGAGGATATAGGCTATACGATAAAATATCCTGAAAATTGGGAGTCGGTTGCACCTAATGTCCAATACGGATTAGCTGCGTTTCATTCTCCAGATGGATCGATAGTAACTGTCAAGTTTATCCCGAAAGATGATACGAATGTAGATAGTATTGAAGAACTAATGGAACAGTTCCAAGACTTGGATAAACAAAATATCTTTACAAGAAATAGTACTACTACATTAGGAGGGCTGCCTGCCTTCATCGAGGAAGGCGTATACACATTTAGGCCCAATGTATTCGAATCTATAGCAGGACAACAAGGCTATACTAATAGGATCTATGATGTTTGGGGATATTCAGAAGATAAAGATGGATTTTATGGTGTGTTATTTGGTGCCGCCAGTAAATCACAATTTGATGAAACATTACCTATAATAAAACAAATCATTTATACGTTTAGCGTCCAGAATGCAGGGCCAGTGAGTGAAGAAGTCCAAGAGGATACCGATACCGAGGAACCCGATGATACTTTTATTGGTTCGGCTGGAAACAATAATGAGGAAGACAATGGGGATGAAAATGATTAAGCCATTTCCCTTTTTCGTTGCATCAATACTGGTGGTCGCAGCAACTCAAAACGTAGCAGCAAAGTTGGATATCGTGGGAGAAACGACCTCTTGGTT
>DASQQK010000024.1:0-5117 GCA_035643435.1 Nitrososphaeraceae archaeon
CTGCGGAAAGTCTTCTTGTTGAACCAACACCTATAATGGCACCTGAGATAGCTTGGGTAGTACTTACTGGCCTGGGTAGTACTCCACTGTCCGGTAAATGTGCATTTTGGAGAGCATGTGAGCGGAATTATACTGATTAACGATTACAAAGGGGATTTGGTGTTAACAATAATAATAATAGCAGCAGGCTGTTATGTCATTCACAACAAATTTAAGAATACCGACATCAACTCGGAGAAAATAGTTTATCCGACTTAAAGTTCCTTGATGTGAAATTGCAATGACATATTCAACCCAAGCCGGTGTGTGCTGGGATGCGTCATGAATCATCTATAACATTTTTTGTGATGTTTGACCTATAGAATACATTAGTAATGCTAAATAGTTGAACTATATCATCTCGATTTGTCAAGCAAGCATTCCATCATGATTTATGAAAGCTCTAACAATGATGAACAACAGATTGCCGTTGTTGGTGAACAAGATAATGTCTTAGGGTCAGCAGTTCCAGAGAGAATATATAATCAGGGTTTGACACACCGTGTTGCATCGATCTTTGTGGTTGATAACCAGTCTAGACTTATGTTACAGAAAAGAGCATTCAGCAAGCACAGACATCCAGGACTTTTGTCTGAATCAGTTAGCGCTCAGGTGGCCTATGGTGAAAACTATATTGACGCAGCTCGAAGAAGAATTAATCAAGAGCTAGGACCAATTATCGACGAGTCTGAGGCTGGCGGGCTAACTCAGATATGCAAAGTGCATATCGATGCAATGGATGAAGGTTATAGATACGGTTTTCCAAGCAGTATTGCTAGTAGTAACTTTTGGAAGAAAAAAGCCTTTGTTGCAATATATGAATACATACTAGACCACGATAGAATCGATCGCATGTCAATAAATCCGTACGAGGTATCAAACGTTTATTTCTTGCCCTTATCTAAGGTTGTTCAGTTTTTTGAGTCGAGTCCTGGTCTATTTGTACCTGGGTTTGGATTTACATTAAAAGCATATCTAGACTACCACCGATCTGGCATGGAAAACAATCGTAGGTAGTTCATCCAGTTCACTTACCGATTGCTGAATCGATTAACATCAATATGTATTCTCTCGGAGTTATTTCCTTATCCTGTTTGGCTTTGTACTCTTTGCAGATTTCGATTAGTCCTTCGTACCTGTCCTGGTCTAAAATAATATCTATTCGATGCTGGTTCTCACTCTGGTTCTTTCTGGCTATCATTCGGTCCTCATATTCTTATGACCGTAGTTTGTTTTATTTTTGTCGGTGTTAGTGAATAATGTGCTAAAAGCACTTATTGTAATTTGATTTGTGGTAGTGTCGCAATAAGTCTTATGCTGTGACCTGCAAGGGCTTTTGGCTGGAGCTGCTTTTGTACTTATAGTATTATATCCTAGTAAGGAATATAATTCATAACTGCTTGAACTTTGACCTAAAACATAGTATCACAGAGCAGAATTATTTGATCATCGTATCAATGGTAATTTGCCATTGCCTTAATCCGTATCATGATTGTCAGTAGTTCACACACGCCACCTTCATTGGCTGCATGGGTCACCAACATAACTAGTATCCCTCCCCCATATCGCCGATTGTGGTTAGACCACCAAACAATATAGAAACTATCTCTCCATGCTAAGAAATAATGATGATGAACCAATTATTGTGTGTGTTCTACACTCTATGCAGATACGACAATCAATTAGCTACCTGTTTAACTTAATAGAGTATAAAAAAGGAGGAAAAGGGTACTACATACCATTTTTGTTATTTAATCTGCGTTTCCCTTACATTTAACTGATTTACCATTTGGATACTTACAATTTGCCGCTGGAGTATTTTTCGTATTCCAGGTTGACAGATGGAGATAAGTTGTCATTTGTCTGAGGTGTGCACTACTGCGTCCTCTCTGCCACCAAAATCCACATTATCCTAGCTGCATCTGAATTGCGTATTGCCACACATAATCCACTAGAGTCCCTAGTAGGGAAGAAGTCTCTTTCTGATCATGCCAAATTTGGTATGGCCATTTTTATAACTTTTTGTCTAAGGATTATAGCTAATACTATTGAAATAACTGAGAATGCTACTGCGGATAAGAATATTAGGTCATATGAAGAAGCTGATGGAAAATATTGTAACACTCCATCAATATTCAGCAATGACTGGTGTGTCTGCATATACATACCTGCCAAAGCCGGACCGATTGCAGCGCCGATAATCCTCATAAGAAGTGTCATTCCTAGCGATATACCAGTAAATTGTCGAGGTGTAGCTAAAATGATCACATTCATAGCTCCTACACTGGTTAATGACAATCCGGTAGATAGTATTGCGAGGTTGGCCGATACTAGTATCTCTGTTGAATGAAATAGGAGTAGACCTGTAAAGCCTGCTGTAGTAATAATAGTACCAGATACGATGGGCTTTAAAGAGCCCCATTTTGAAATTATAAATCCAGAAGTAGGACCAAATATTAGAAGTACTAACGCAAATGGAAGCTGTATTTTTCCGGTGCTTATAGCATCTTCTCCAAATCCTATCGGGCCAGGATTTCTCACCAAAATAGGGACCGTCTGAAAGACCATGAACATGGACATTCCAATGAACATTATTATCAAGTTGGCAGGAAGTATCGATTTGTTGAGCATTAGTTTTAGGTCAACAAGTGGGTTCCTAACTCGCTTTTCTATTATTATAAATAATATTAATGAAACAACTCCTAAAGTAACAAGCGGTATTATAGCTTGAGACGAATAATCACTATTATTATTTGCCCCTTGTATGTTAGGAGTAGCAGTATCACCAATACCTGCAGACGTTTCTACAAACGTTAAAACTAGCAGAAATGAAGTAACAGCAACAGCCAATGCTATTGCACCTTTAATATCAATATAATTTGATAGATTTTTATTGGTGCTATTGGGATTGGTATTGATCTTATCATTATTCACTCTTTCTCTGACTTTTGATTGCTTTTGTTCTTGCTGCTGAAATCTCAGGTCATCCAGATCATTCACAAAAATGAAGCGGCGAATTACTAAAAGAAGAACAATTGCAACTGGTATTATTGTAAAAAATGTAGTCCTCCAGCCATAATTTTCAATTATAATTCCTCCTACTGCCAATCCAATTACTGCACCTGACGCAAACATAGAAGTGATTATACCTTGGCCAATTGAAATTTTCTCTCTTGGAAACTTTTCTCTTACTATACCAAATGCGATAGGAAACATTGACATGCCTATTCCTTGTATTGCTCTAGCTACTATCATAGAAGATATGTTTGTTGCAAATCCGGCTAAACAAACGCCTACAGCATAAACTACCATGATAATCAACAAAATTTTCTTTCTTCCGTATATGTCTGATAGCTTACCAGCTATTGGGGTCATGACTGCACCTGATACGAGATAAGCAGTAAGAATCCATGAAGACATACTGTAAGATACATGAAAATCCCGTATGAGATCTGGAATAGCAGGGATTAGCATTGTTTCAGCATACATTACCATAGTTGCGATACAACTCAGTATGGCTAGCATCTTCCAGGCAGAAGCAGGGATCTTTACTGAAGGATATGTATCTACGTCAGAATCCGAGTTATTTCTCTCTAGATCCCTGGAATTTCTGTAGCGTAATGGGTTCATTGAGATTTTTCCTCGAGTGTTAACTTCTATTCTTTTTTATTCTCCTTGTTGAAGAGGATAGTGCAGCATGACGGACAGTTGAACCTTTAACCGCAGAAGCATTGCCGGAGATTCTAGCAGTATCAACATTATAACCACGGCTAACACCGAACTCATCTCTAAGGTTATACCATATTTTGTCTAAACTTGTTCTCATGATATTGATGTCCACCTCGGATATACCTTTTAGAGCAGTCTGCCTTACTTTAGATGCACATTCCATCATCCTATCCCATAGTGCCTCTACTCTTTCAGTATAATAGATTCGATTATTTCGTCTGTCAGAAGAGTCCACTTTTCGTACTACTAATCCCTCTTCTTCCATTTTATCTATGATGGGAATGAGTGTGGGACCCTCTAATCCCAACTTTTCAGCAATCTCCTTTTGAGTCAAACCATTCCGTCTCACAAGCATCACAATTACCTTCCATTGTCCAACTGTGATGCCTACTTTTTCATGCAGCTCTGAATCAAGAGCTTTGACATAAGCCTTTGCTGTTCTGTTAACCATAAACCCTATGCTATTTTCAAAATCATATTGCTGCACAATGTGTCACTAATCAATAGTATACTAACCATTTGCATATAAATGTATAGACAGCTTCAGACTTACTGCAAGTTCTCTAAAGTAATACCTCTGCTAGCTGAAATATCATGATTCTAGCTAGGCGGTACATGTCCATGCATCTCGCCCAGAGCCCAACTAAGCTTCTAGTTTCTAGTTTAGAAAAAAAGCGCAGAAAACTCAACAAGTGTGTACTCTTCTAAGCGTATAAAACTGGCGTATCGTTTCATTAGGCAAATTAGAGCATCACTCTCCAAGATACTGTATAAGGAACTGACTTAGGTCAACGTACTCTCGTTTCAAATCTTCTTTGAGGCGCTCAGGATCTGTATTATACCCAAATATCTTTTCTTTCTTAATGGCGATGAATGACTTATCTCCATATTTCGCCCTCAAATCATGATAATGACTTTTGAGGTATTCTAAATCCTTCTGGTACTTTTTTTCTTCTTCTTTACGTATCAATTCGAGCGTGTTCACCTAGTGGAATAACATAGCTCCAAATGAATTATTAATATTTGTATAATATTTTTCCCTTACTAACGTTGTATCAAAGTGATCTTGTAATCCTTCCCTTCTTGTTACCCTTTTTTGCTGCCTCTCTTGGTATGTAAGTGTTACATTTACGCTATGGCCTGATAGCCGTATGCGGCTAAAATCCATTGGTCTTGGAAAGCAACACCTGATCCTACGAAACATGGCTGCGGCGCAGAAATATACTTACAATACATACCAGTTACTAAAACACTAAGATGGTTAGCATTCGATAGCATGGATGGAAAATTGCATTTGTGTCCAAACAAACCATTAACCTTTGAATTAAAGAAATTAATTCAAGAAGCAA
>DASQQK010000025.1:0-5463 GCA_035643435.1 Nitrososphaeraceae archaeon
TATTACTGGCGATCGTGCTACAGATGATGTTATAGTACAAAGTGAAAAGGAGGAGCAGATCAATGGATGGCTTGAATCCTGTGGTGTTAATGACGGATGGAAGCTGGCGCCTGAACTAGTGAATGTAGGAATCACTATAGATACCATAAAGGATATCGCTAGTACTATAATGTCGCCAGAAGCCGGTACCCATAACAGTAGAGTAGAGCAGAATTTTAAAGATGTCTTGGGTTGGCTTACTACAACAATAATGGTAGATCGTTTGCTTTATGAGATCAAAAGCAGCACTACGCGTATTAGTGATCTAGTTTCGGCGGTAAAATCATATTCATATGTGGATCAGACCCCTCTTCAAGATGTTGATATCCATAAAGGGATAGAGAGCGTATTGGCAATGCTTCAGCATAAGTTAAAGAAAGCAGAGATTACTACAATTCGAGAATATGATTCTAAATTGCCGCATATTAATGCTTATGGAAATGAGCTGAATCAAGTATGGACCAATCTAATAGATAATGCTATTGACGGAATAGGAAGCCACGGAACTATTTCAATTCGCACAAAAAATGAGGCTAATGATCACATACTTGTAGAAATAGCAGACAATGGGAGTAAAGGCATTCCAGAAGATATAAGATCACGGATTTTTGAACCATTCTTTACAACAAAAGAGCCTGGGGAAGGTACTGGTCTTGGGCTGAGTATAAGTCATCGGATTATCACTGAGACGCACCAAGGAGACATACGAGTGTATTCCAGACCAGGAGAGACTCGTTTTCAGGTCCGTCTGCCTATCATTTACAAAGAAGGGCTTGGGGAAAGGTACTGGTCTTGGATAAAGCCACAGGACCAGCAAACATCCAAATCATAGAGGAAGGAATTCCTTCTATTATGTATTAATAAACGGGGGGTATAGAGTATATACTTTACGAGCAATCAACTATCTGAGCTAGTCAACTAGATTTTCTTCTCGTGGACATCCTGCTTCTTCCCAATCAGATATGCCCACTGCATAATGTCTTACTTTCAATGAAAAGCCCTCACTATACTGCACAAACTTTGTGATAGTAATGTCTTGGCACTACTTACGATAAAATGGCTCTCTGTAATACGTTCTTTACAATAAAGACAGCGCCCGTTCTGTTTATGTTCAATCATTTTGCACGATGTATTCTTTCATCAGGGTATATAATTAGTGGAAGTGCTAGTTCGCTAGACATATAAAAACACAGGCAAATGAGGAATCATATATACCCAATGGTTTGGACGACCAAAATTGAATAAGAGGAAATCTTATCAAATCAATATTGAAAAAAGAAAGATAAAAAGAGATTCTATGGAATTTATGTTATCCGCCTGGGTTAGGTTCGTTTAATCTAGTCGTGAAGGTAGATGGTAACATCCAGACCATGACGGTATCAACCAGAGCATCTTAGCAGAGATAACACTATGTGTTACATTTTCGCAGTCACCGGTGGGATTTCCATGGTATCTGCTTGAACTGTGTGAAGGTGAAAAGTGCACTAGTAGTGATCAGTGCTGATGATAACAGATACAGCAGGATTGTAATTCCATAACTTGATCTTAGCCATTTATCAACCATTGCTGACAGTAAATCCGGTCTAATCGATGTAATATCAAACGATGTTTCGAACCACATTTGGAAAGTTAATAGGAACACCTACGGTCCAAGCTATTACTGCTGAAATCCAGATAGCTGTATTGTAACTAAAACACATCTATACTCATTGTTATACTAGTCAATAAGCTCGACAAGGGCTGATTGTCTCCAAACCAGAACAGTTTGACATTATATTGGGCCAGATAATTGTGTCGACAATAAATCACAAACCTCTGAGCGCAAAGAATTCTTAGTTAGTTTAAAAATTTCTCATTCTTAGAATCACTCCCTCTTGGTATCATTTGAATCACTCCCTCTTGGTATCATTTGAAGCAATGATGGGGGTTAAGTAAATGAACCATAGTTGGATTCAAAACTATATTATCCATGACATGTTTTCCGGCATTCTAGGTTCCAGTTAGTTAGGAGGATGAGTGTATCAATCATAGAAATCTTTGAAAGTATCCATTCTGTGCTTAGTGGCTTTTGCCATAACCTTTTATCTTGTGCTAGTTCGTGCCTTTACCCCACCTCATACTTAAAAGTTAAGACATAGATTCGTTATTGTGCAAATGGCAAATAACAAAAGGGAGTTGAGAAAATTGAGACTGCAGGTGCAAATATCCGTAGATGGTTGCATTGCTGGGCCAAACGGTGAAATGGACTGGATGGTAGGACCCTTGGATGATGAACTCTTAAAATATGTAAGCAAAATAACTGAGTCTGTTGACACAATTCTCATGGGACGGAAAATGACTGACGTCTTCATCTCTTTCTGGTTAGATGTGATGAACAAACCTGATGACCCGTGGAATGCGTTCGCTAAAAAGATGATAGAAACCCCAAAAGTTGTGTTCACTAAAACACTGAAAAGATCTAAGTGGATAAATACAGATATCGCAACAGGCAATCTCATAGAAGAAATTAACAAGATAAAGAGCCAAAGAGGCAGGGATATCGTCGTTTATGGTGGTGCCTCATTCGATTCTTCCTTGATTAAAGAAAAACTAATTGACGAATTTTATTTGTTTATTAATCCTGTTGCGATTGGAAACGGTATGACCATATTTAAGGACTTGAACGAGATTCAAAAATACTCTCTAATTGAATCAAAAGGGTTTGAAAGCGGTATAGTATTGCTCCGTTATGAGCCAAAGAGATCGTGACGGACGGATAGGAAAAACCCAGATTCAGTTTGACACCAAGGAGACACTCATAGGATTCAAAGTTTAACCCTGGATAGTCATGGTTTGGACACCCAATGCCCCAGAAGTCCTATTCGGACGCATAGAGAAGGAACCCACTAACACAAGTCAGTACCTTCGATTATTCTTGGACTACACTTATGGATTAAACAGGATTTATACGAAAGAGGAAATACAAAAAGCCTCACCTTAAACGTACTGCATGCTGAAGAATATGCGAGGCCTGACTTCAACAAGATGATAACGATCACTCCATACCTCATTCCATGCCTCCGGACAGTCACACCTAAGGCTAAATTATCCGATTTCCTGTCTACATTTGGGTCCTAAGATAACAGCGCCCTTCAGCAGAGCACAATTTGCAGAGGATATTATCGCAAAGAAAATGTCGCTATTCACTGAAATAGATATCAGTAATGAGCATAAAGCGGGAATGATTGCAGTTCTAAGAATTGAATCAGCGATTAGGAATTTTCTTAATTCACAGTATATAAAAGATCGCCTAAATCAATCGAAATTTATTGATTATTATAATTCAATCTTAACCAACCCCTACTTTCCATCTTCTCACTTCAGGCTTTCGTACCCATTTAGAGATCTTGAAATAGATGCGCTCTCGATGGATGACACGCTTAAATTCTATGAAGGCGATGATCTGCATGCATTATTCACAAATCTGAAGAATCGCACGCAACAGGATTATGGACACCGATATAGTTAGTTTGATGTCATACGATGAATCTTTTTTCATAATCATGACTGAGGTCTTGGAATGGATCTGAGCAACCGGGAGGATATTATCAAGAAATTACCAGGCAGTAAAAATCTATATGATGCCTTCAGGAAATTTGAGTGGCCAGAGGACTAGTATATCAAATATGCCCCGTTTATGATACGAATACAAATACGTTAACATACACGATTAGAGCTGAGAATGCAACATCTATTAATCTCCAAGTGAATTTGGACAGTCTATCTTACTGATAGATTCGATAATGTTCCCGAATAACGATTTCCCCGGTGGCGGTGTTAGTGGTTATGTTAGCTGAAGTTACCTCAAAGGATATCTACCACTAAATATGCGGCAGTGTAAAATAGAATGTGGTACCTTTACTCTCCTGTTTTTCTTTGTAGGACTTGTCTTCTTTCCCTTTTGCTCCTGAACTGTTATCTGCTGCCCAAATTCTACCATTATGCGCTTCAATTATCTTCTTTGATATATACAGTCCTAATCCAGTGCCCTCAAAGGATGTTGTTGCAAACTTGGTGAAAAGTCGAGGCTTAATTGTAGGGTCTAATCCATCTCCAGTATCTCTAACTCGTACCATTACTTCTTTGGTTTCTCGCAAAATTTCCGCACTAACAGTTATAGTGCCTTCCTTCGTAAATTTGAGTGCATTACTCAAAAGATTAGATATAACCTGTGATATTCTTTCTCTGTCTCCTTTAACCATAATGGTTTGAGTAGTAGTGAGATTGTTATGCTCTCCTACAAGAGTCTGTGTTGCAGAAAGAGGGTCCGTATCCGGATATTTTATCAAGATCTGAGGATTAAAGTCTGTAATTGTCTTACTGACACGACCTGACTTTTTATTCATATCTATAATCTGGGTTCTATAGTCAGTCACGACTTGAGTGATTAATTCATTTATATTGAAATATGATTTGTTTAAGAGAAGAGAATTACTTTCAATTTTACTCACATCTAGTATATCTTGCGAAAGCCGTTGCAATCTCCTGGCATTTCTAAAGATTACATCTAATCGTTCACGCTGTTGTTTATTTTCTGATTCTCGGTACACTATATCTGATAATCCAAGTATGGGTTGTATAGGGGTTCTCAGCTCGTGTGCTGCTATGTTGATAAATTCTTTTTGCGTCTTATCATTCTGCTTTAGTTGCTCATTTCTAATCTCTAGCTCGCTAGTTCTAGCCTTTACGGTCTTATCAAGTCTAGTGTTCCACGACAAAACAATAACTGCGACTATAACAGCTGTGATACCTATAGCAGCAGTCATTAAAATACTAAACGTCTTGAGCTGACTAATCAGGTTTGATACTGTGATTGCAAAATTATACGGTACTATCAAATACAGATTGAGAAAGTCTTCTTGATTTGCCATTACTGGTCTGTACGATATAGTACTTGCTGTACCCTGAAGTGTGTCTAAATCTAGCTGCAGGTTCTCAGAACCGCTGTTGGCACCGATCTCAGTACTATCCATATTGTTACTAGTTATATTATTACCACTCTTATCACCTAGCCTTAGCTGCTCTTTAGCTAGCGACGCTTGAATTAAACCATTGAGCGATCTTCTTGAATCCTGAGTCAGGGCACCTGAAATAGATGAATCAAAGTCCTTTCCAACTGTCGTGTCAACAATATCTGATTGATTGGATGAAGTATAAAGAACTGTTCCCTCTTTATCAGTTAAATATAGATCTCCCTCTATACTGGGAATCAAACGTTCACTGATCACAGCTCCTAAATCATCAATCTTAATACCTGCTACCATGGCTCCACCAAATACATGCTGATTGACTTGGCGAAGTGTATCATCAACTATTATCGGATATGAGATGTAGAGTCTGGGTACTTTATCATTTGATTCTATCGTGCTACTGAAGTATGGCTGA
>DASQQK010000026.1:0-8789 GCA_035643435.1 Nitrososphaeraceae archaeon
AATGGGTATAGGTCACGTGTAACTGAAGAATTCCAGGTACTGGGGCTTGTCCAAGACGGCTGGATAACTGGTCCTGGAGGAGCACCATATGGTTCAGTAGGAATAATTATCAACTGTCCGATAGTCTTCCGACTTCTGTAAGAAAGTACCACACAGAGCAGAGGGAAGAGAGTAAAATTTTCCTTTATTTTTTATTTTGTTTTTGAACATATAAAAATAAAAATGATCAACGGTATAGCTCTCAGCCATAGCACTAATCAGCCAAGCTGTTTCTCCTCAGAAATTTTGTGTAGATCCAAGATAGAATACTTTAATACGATCACTCATCGAAATCGTTTTCGGCGTTATTTCAGCTGCCGTAAACACCTACTAAAGAAAGCTTTCAATCCTCGTTCTTGTAGAGACTAGGTGCCGATGACTAATTTCAGAGAAGAAAATGACATATTCAAGATGTATTAACTTTATCAGTTCCTATATTATAAATTATCAATCGTCTGTATGCTACCGAATCTGATGTACGAGGACTTGCTCTCTCAGTATCCGTGGACAAGCCCCACTGAGATACATCCATTGGATATTAAAGGATATATCTCCGAATTGACAAGAAAAATGGGGTTTAAGGAATAAGATTGAAATATAATATCTTTGGTTTCAATTTTCCGCCTCCATGTTTATTGCTTGCTTTGCTTTTGTTATTATCTACAATCTCCTCAGCTACAATAATCTCACCTTCGATACCAGCAACCGCATCTGTGGATCAGGGAGATGATGATGATGATGATGATGAAGTAGAAAATACCAGAGACAAAGATGACGACAGCGATGATGATGATATAAATCTTGACGAACTGAATTTATTGCAAATATGTTGTGCATGGTCGGACAAGATTTCAGATGGGGTGCTAGAATATAAAATAAGTAATGATGGAGATGAAGATAGCAAGCAATCAGTACGTAATGCGATACGAGACTGGGATCTATTGATTGATAATTTGATTCTTGTAGAGACACAAGACGACGGTGACGCTGATGTAGAAATAGGATTCTCTGATAGCGATGAAGATGCTAATGACGAGGAATTTGATTATGGAGATCCCATAGCAGCTGGAAAAACTGAATTTAGATTTGATAACAATGGATTCATTGATAGTATTGAAGTAACACTTTCTGGAGGCATTTTTGATAATGGATTTAAGAATTCTGAGTTAGAACAAATTGCACGACATGAAATTGGCCATGTCCTAGGGCTAGGTCATGCGAATTTTGAAGGCAGCCTTATGTCTGAAAGTACCGATGGCGGATCTGACAACATATCAACTTGTGAAATCAATGGAGTGCTTGTAGCAAATTATTGGAGACTTGTGGCTGGTGATAACGACCCAGAATATCCAGAGGGAGATTTCGTTGTATGTTGATATCAGTATTGGTACAGATGTAGACTCTATCAGGATCCCATTTTATTGAATAGAACTTGTAAATAGCTCCAATAAATAATAGGTGTGTAGTAAGTAGTTACTACTAATGGCGTGGCAAATAGCTCCTGTTTTTCTTAGCAATATCAATATCCTGATAGGTCGTGGCGTCAATATCAAAGCGGCTTTAAAGTCTGACGGTCTTCCAGTCTTGTAGTATTATTATGTTATCCCAAACATGTGTACAGACTCACTTCTAATTCTGTCTAATCTGGGATTGCATCCATGAAGTCTCAGCAGTCTGATTTTTCATGTTTGCCTCACGAATTCACCGTACTCGATTGCCTTAGCAGTTGGTCCATTATTCATGATCGTCCTTACTTTTGATAATTATCTTTATAATGCCTTACGAAGATGATCGTGAATTCCTGTATTGCATTGTACACATTTGCTTTAATAGTGCTTTTTGTGTATTATAAATGGTGTAACTATTAATGAACGAAATTTCTGGTAATAATAGGCGCTTATTATTGTATACTCTAAAGTGGATGAGCGCATACATAGTCATAGGAATCGTCGCAGCCTTGTTACTGCCTTTCCCCGTATCTCTGATCGGAGCAATCGGAGGTTTTATCCTAGTTAATCTCTTGAGGACGCACCTGATGTTGAAAAAGGCGGGGATTAGCATGAGGAGTCTATTTGATCAGATGAGGTCATCAAACGTAAGTCCTTCAATGTACGGATATAATCCAGTAAGATACTACTGTATGAGCTGTGGCAACGAGCATAAAGAAATCGCGTGTCCTAAATGCGGTTCAAAGATGAAGAGAGTAGAATAGTTTGCAATAATCACAGGATTCCTTTTTCGTATTTATTTATTTTTGGTGCTGATGTAGATGATTTACGAAATCGCTTAACGATTTAATCATCGGGCCCATTTTGTAAGTGTTGGGCATAACATCTACGAACACATCATTTTTCTCCAACGCCCTTCTTGTTGAAGGCCCAATGACAGTTACTATGACTTTTGCATTTAGATCCTTTCTTAAGGAAGCTTCTAAATTATGATCTGCTGCTATCCTAAAAAGCTCTTGAGCTGACGGTGGGCTAGTAAATGTTACAGCATCAATAGCTCCTTTGTTTATTTTTTCTATAAGCGTAATAACAATTGCCTCGTTTGGAGATACGTACTTAAAACCCATTTCTTCAAGTATTAGAGCTCCTGCACTATCGAGCTTACTTGAATAGGTATACGTGGAACCTTCAAATACAGTAGCTCCATCCTTTTGGAGCTCATCACTCAATTCCTGAGAATATGAGCCGTGCCAAAATACTGCTATCTTCTTGTCCCTGAGATCATATTTCTGAAGGAGTCTTAGTATTCCTTTTGTGGTATTTTCATCTCTTGGGATTAAGTGCGATCTTACTTTAAAATGGGATAGTGCTATCTTTGGCTTTTCACTTCTGCATACTATTGTAGTATTATGTAGAGCCTCTACAAGAGATTTCTGTATTCCCGATCTCTTGGCAATGTCAAAAAGAGAGTAGACACCGGGTCCGGTCATAAATACAACATAATCAGGTTTTTCTTTTATGATTTTCATAATGAATTGTTTTCCGTATTCAGTGGAGCCTTCAGGTATTACGATTCCGAGCGTTGGTGCAATGTACGGTATGGCTCCAAATGAGCTTATAATGCGTGCTAGTTCTTGTGCCCTTCGACTCCCGGTAACTGCTACAGTCATATTAGAAAGAGACAATATTTTATCACTATCCCTTAGAAGTCACTTTATCACTTGTTACAAAAATATATCATACTTCTGAATCATAACCTATACGTATCCCGTCGTCACCACCACTAACGCGATTGCGAACTTCTGATTTCCTCTGCTTTTTTTTCTGATTCCATACCATACGTATGTATGTATGCATCTGATCAACTTAAGTATATACAATCAATTCATAATTGTCGCTGCGACATTTATGACATTTATGACAAAATAGGTATCTAATAGAAATATTTTTCTTAGACGTGACAACTACTAGATCAATGAATACCACCCATCAACAGCAACAACAAGAACAGCAACTACAACAGCGAAATTGGTAGAGGCCTGAGGTAATACAAATGTCTAATCAGGACCATAAAATGCTAGATGAATTTCCAAATGAAGAGATAGCCGAAATTACGGATATAGCTAGAACCAAAATTGAAAGAATGCTTTTGAAAAAGTATGGCAAAAGTTTAGTTGAGTTTAGAGTATATAGACATCGGAAATACCCTTACGTAGTTACTGCCAAGTTAAGAGATGGGACGCGTAAAACGCTGGCCCTGAGGTAGGTATGTAATGACAGATACAGACTAAAATTGACACCTCTAGCGCATGTAGCCGCCGCAACCGTTAGTGATAAACATCCTTTTTTAAAAATTATCCTAGTCGTTTACAAAGAGGAATACTTGGCTAAGCTACTGCTGCCAAGCTGTAAGAACATAAAATGTAAATGTAAAAACGCATTATTAGTTACTGTTTGTAAGAACGTGAAAACATCCTATCTGAGAAAAATTTGTCCACCTAGCTTATCAGCTCATGCCCTTAAAAATGGCTTTTATTGTTTCCTTCCATGCCTGTTTATTACTAGATTCGCTCATGCCAGAGACCTTGCTTATAGATAGCCCATTGAAAAGAGATACAAGGCCAGCAGATATAGCCTTGATATCTATATCTTTGGCAAAAAGGTCTTTTTCCACTTGCAAGCTTAGATATTCGGTTACTATATCGATTATTCTTAATCTGTGTTCATAGAGCATTCGTTTTAACTTAGGGTTACGGGGTAATTCAGCAATTACTTCAAAAAATACTTTGTCAAAGTCTTGCCCAGTTTCATTATGAAAGTTTTCATAAAACTTTTCTGCATTTGATACCAGTTCTTCTTTTCCAGTCGCCATTAACGAAGATAACTGTTCTCTTAATCTTAAAATATTTGTTTCAGAGATAGCATAAAATAATTCTTCCTTACTTTTAAAATAAAGATATAGTGTGCCCTTGCTTACCTTAGCAGCTACTGCTATATCATCCATTCTGGTTTTGTCATATCCATACTTTGAGAAAGCAATTAGTGCTGATTCCACTATTTTATTTTTAACTTCTATCTTATATTGAGCAGATACTTTTGGACACAAGGTGCTTTTTACTCCCCTATCCTCATCGCCTTTCTAATTATTACATTCCATGCTCCGGAAATAAGCATCTTCTTTGAAACAATAAAAACCCCTAACAAGCCCATCAATGCTGCTGGCATTAACGTGATAGCAAGGATAACTGACAGTGTACTAAGAAAGTTGGAGGTTAAGTTGTTTACTGCTTGTATCCCAAGTTGATTTGCTATTGGCATTTCAAGAGGAATTGCAAAGGCCCATGTAATCATAGGATAATTAAATATATAGAATACTGAACCAACGAGCATCCCGGCTATTAATTCTGTCGCTCTGGATCCTAAGTTTGATCTTACTTTCGAATTATACAAGATGATATCTGCAGTCAGTACAGGTAGTATAGCTATTATAGGATACCATGGTAGAATAGAACTTAATATACCCTGACTAGGAACAATATTTGCAAAGATATTAATGCCTACCACTAAAGCTGAAACAATAGTTCCCGCTCCAAACCTTCCAATGCTCTTGGATGCCGTAAGAAATATTATTGAACTGAGCATGGGTAATGCAACAATTACAACTATTGTTGAAATGTTAGGATTGAGGTTAAATTGAAAGTCTTCTCCATTTGAAAATGGAAGAGAGAACATATAAACATACCAAGTAGTTGTAAACCATAGCGCCGCAAATGCGGGAACCATAGCAGCCTTAATCAGCCTTTGTCTTGAACAAGAAGTTATACGCACAGCTATCCTTGCTAGACCTAGAACAGTTGCAACAGCATTCACTAACATTCCAGTAATCAATGTTAAATGCGGTGGACTCAATAGCCCATCAACACCAAAGAGTTCATGCCAAAGAAAGTCAGATGGTCCAGCCACAAAAGAAATTGTTGATCCTATAATAAGAAGCTTCAATGGTGTTGCAACTGAACTTCCTCTAAGGCCATGATTACTAATTAATAAAATTACACTTGTTCCGGCCGCGACTGTTAACAAACCTACTCCAGTGTAGAGAACGGTATGCGATGGAGTAAAGAAGGTCTCAGGCGCTTCCATGATATGGGAAGTAACATCCCAGCTTGCACCAGCTATTTGCATGAATGAGCCGCATGTAGCTAAAATCAATGTAGTCATAATTATGCGGGTCATATCATGGTTCTTTGAAAAAATGCTGTTAAGAATGATGGCTTTATCTCGTATTAGCTCCATTAATGGTCATATATGGCACCTGCTAATAAATATAACTGACCAGTCAGTTATATTTAAATAAAAGAGTTCTGTAAATTCAACCATAATCAATGCAAAGCGATTTGATAAATGAACAAGTATTTTCAGATATCATCCCTAATCAAGACTCAGTAGCAGCAGCAAAGGATTCAATCATAACAACTAACAGGAATATTCGAATTTCCCGAGTCTTAATAATAGGTCTAGGTCAACTTGGCCTTCCAGTAGCAAAATATGTCAAAGAGAGAGGATTTGATACATATGGATATGATATTGAACAGAAGGCCATTGAACGTGCAGAGAGAGTAGCATCAATAAAGCGAGCTGATAGTTTTAGTGATTTTGATGTATACATTATTTGTGTATCCACACATAAGCCTAACGACATTTTTGTACCTCAGATAGATGGATTATTATACATAGTAGAGAAAATCTCAAGGCAGGCCAAGGATGGAGCCATCGTATCAATAGAGAGTACTATTCCTAGGGGCACATCAAAGAGGGTGGTTGAGATGCTTAACCATAGATTGCATGTTGTACATGTACCACATAGGTGGTATGCATTGGAAGAGATGGAACATGGAGTTAATCAACTACGAGTTATAGGGGGAGTCAATGATTGTTGCCTTAGATCAGCTTTGCAGTTCTATAGTGGAGATGGTACTAGTAGTGGTCGTTATAGTAGAGAAGGTACTAGTGGTAATAATGGTAGTGGCAGTAACAATAGAAATAGAAATAGAAGTTTGGGAATTCCTTTGCATCCTGTATCAGAAATAGAAATAGCAGAGGTGACTAAGGTTGCTGAAAATGCATATAGATATTTGCAAATAGCATTTGCAGAGGATCTCTATCTGTATAGCCAAGCAAATAAAATAAACTTTGTAGAGTTAAGAGAAGCTCTGAATACTAAATGGAATGTAAATATACTTGAGCCTAGGGATGGAATAGGGGGACATTGTCTACCTAAGGATACTAGAATGTTTCTACAGTCATCTAAATCTATAAGGAGCAAGATACTGACTGCAGCATTAGAGGTAGATCAAGATTACAGAAGACAAAGACAATCTAGAGTTGAGCTGCAGCAGGTATTGTGTAGAGACATAGCCAAACCAGACAGAATCAAAGTATGAGGTGTTGTTTCTACTGCTGATACAGCAGCAAAATAAGGAATTATTACTGCCATGCGATTGCTTACTAAAATGGGATGATGTAGAAACATCATTGATAATGTGTAAGAAACATCACAATGATTATGATAAAATGAATCTTGATCTTGAAATAGATATTAATTATAAAACAGAACAATTCATAAAGGAAGTAATTAATCCTTCTGGATCCCAGTATTTAGATATACTGTTGAAAGAATTAAGATAGATATATAGAGGGAGGATAGGGGACTTGATCATTATCAAGTTCGGGACTTGTTTTAGAATCTAAATTTTATCTATCTAACAAAAGATGTTGACATTCTATTATCCAACAATATGATTAACAGCACACAGGAATGATTAAGATTCATGTCATAATATAAAAATTACATTCTATTTGTCATTTGATTTTGATATTCTTCTACAGTTATGCAGTAGTAACTTCCACAGTTTTACAGTAGTCGCATCGACCAGATCTAGTATTATCTTATATTGTATATATTTATACTACCGCAACGGAAGGACAATAGAGTTCTTTAAAATAAGTACTTCCAGAACAGAGCTTCGCTGCAGCAGATGCAATGGTATTGTTAGCTGGTAGGATGAGCCTACGCGTACGAAGAAACTTACGCCGTTCAAGAGAGAATGGACTGAAGGAGAATGGCCCGACGCGTTGATTTCCTTACTAATTAGCCAAAAGTAGCCCATTCCATATTGAATTCAATGAAGAAATGTTAATGAGGATCTAGAAACTTAGTAATGTGTGTGTAAAATATTTCTTGCTCCAACAAAAAAATGAGAAATTGGGTTTCTCTAATTTGTAACTGCTGTCATCGTGCTATTTTGAAGTATTGCACTCACACTTGGAGCGACTCTCCCAGACTCGGTCATAGTGAAGCAGTGACTAGGCATAAACGCTTCTGCGCCTGCTAGTCGACTCTCCCATTTTGGTAGCATGGTCTGGACGCAATTCTGATCTACCGCATCAACATACTTTGAATAGAGTAGCCAGGTATCAGTTGTATTGCCTACTTGTGCAGCGACATCGCCAAATTGGACTTCGCTATTAGCTTTGCCGGCGGCCTTTTCTAAATCAGACACAAATTCTTGTTGTATCATCACATCGTCTCTAGTTCCCAATCTAGTCAAGTGTCCACCAACGAATGTATCAAAGTCATATTTACTTAGAATGATGTCGTGAGCTTTTATAAAACCTGCAACGTCCTCAGCAATAGCTAAATTGAGAAAAGGCACCCAGCCTGGAAACACAACATCTACTAGCATAAGTGTTTTCTGATTTGGTGCATAGATAAAGAGGTTGCCGGGCATATGGTTTTCACCATAATAGTCTAGATTAAGAGTCTGATTTCCAATTTGCAGTGTATAGTTATTTGGAAAAGTTACAGTGGGTACTGGTGGTAGTGCAGAAGTATTACTGGCTAAACTCATCGCCCGCTGTAGTTCTAATCCAGTGTCTTGGTGAGCTATATAGGTTGCGTTCTTTGGAAACATTCCAGCTGCCCCAATGTGATCTAAATGGGCGTGACTGTAGATTACATGTGTGATCGGCTTGTCAGTTACTTCTGCTATGGCTTTCAAGTAGTTTTGTCCAATAGATGGTGGAGCATCAACTGCCACTACACCCTCATCTGTTACTAGAAACATCGTATTATAAACGCCATCTGTCACCCAATAAAGATTATCGCGTATCTCTTCAACTAAATAACCTTTTTCATGTATGGCAGGCCCTTTTGCAGACCCAGGAATTTGTGTCATTGTAACGTTGGAAGTAGCATATACAGCTGGGTCCGTCGTGCTTATAGCTGCTATCGTTGTCAAAATC
>DASQQK010000027.1:0-2491 GCA_035643435.1 Nitrososphaeraceae archaeon
ATAGCGAAAATGTCGAATAGCATATCAAGTCTAACGTTCCTCATAACAGTAAACATGCAAAACGCTGGGATAACAGATTTTATTTTAAATCAGAATGACTTCATCTTCACCATTCAAGGTAACAAGAGATGTTCTATCGAATTGTTGAGATCTGACAAATCTATCTCGGCAATAATAAAAAAGATTGTCAAATCTCTCACAAAAGAGCTGGATGGATCAGACAAAATATTACTTGAACATTGCCTACACGATATAGAAGATCAGCTCATAGAAAGAAGATCCGAAATTTTTAATCTATCTAATTTGGATAATAAAAAGTCAAGCTCAAAAGACGGTGACGAGAATGATCCTGACACGCGATCTAAGAAGCAATTTATTGATGATGTTAGTAAATTAAAAGAAAAATTCAAGGAATCAGAAACTACATACGAACAATGGCAATCAATTGTAGCTGAGCATTATGAGAAGCTCAAGACAATAACAAAGAAACATTATCCTGAAGCTTGGCCAATTCTGGAATTTTGCCTTTCTATTAAAACTATTCTGAATATTCAAAACTTTACTTTGCCGTTCATGGGAATTATACTGGCTGCTCCAGCCTCCATGAAGACAACGATTATTCAACTATTTAGAAAGTATTTGCATTCATTTTATACCGATAGCTTTACTCCTAGTTCTTTAATATCTCATAATTCATCACTCACCGAAGAACAGCTACGAAAAATTGACATGATTCCTAAAATGAAAGACAAGCTTTTCCTCTCACCTGAACTCGCTCCATTATTTACTGCAAAACAGGATGACCTACAGAAAGTCCTGGGCAGTCTTACTAGATTGTTAGATGGACACGGTTTAGAAAATGATTCTGGTGCTCATGGACATCGTAGATATGGGGACACGATGTTTGTAGGGATAGGCGCAGCAGTGGAAATACCTCCAAAGGTATGGAAGCTGATTGGCACATTAGGACATAAGATTTATTTCTTAAGACCAGAGCTAAAGGAAAAGTCTGTCAAGGAACTAAAATATATAGCTAAAAAAAATAATTTCGGAGATAAGTTCAAGGAAATAGAGAAGGCATTACTTGATTATCTAAAGGTATTTGAAGCAGCGCCAGAAACCGAAGGAAAAGTAATTAATTATGGTATTAACGGGCTTGTGAAGATACAATGGAATGAAGAGATTGAAGGAGGACAAGATAAGTCTATTGAATATATCGCAGAGATTGCAAGGCTCCTCGCACGCTTAAGAGGTACCGTAGATATACGACAATTCATTAATCTAACTGCAGGGAGAGAACCAAATTCTATACTAGGACCAGAATATTATCTGGAGGAGCCCATCAGAGAAGATGCATCTAGAGCAGTCATATTACTTAGAAATCTTGCAATAGGACATGCAATATCCCAGGGAAGAGATTCGATCAGTTTACAGGATATACCAATAGTCGTCAGAGTGGCATTTTCTACAACAGCAGCTCCAAGGGCAAAGGTATTTGACCTACTCATAAAAAATAATGGAGAACTCAGTACGTCTGGGATAACATCAAATCTTAAGATGTCTTACCCCACTGCCAGACGTATACTGGAAGAATTACATTTCTTAGATATTGTTGATATTGCATCGGTTGCCGAATATACTAATTCAGAAGTAAAAATAACTCTAAAGGAGGAATATCAATGGTTCAAAAATGATGAATTTAGAAGACTTACAAAGGAAGTTAACATAGAACAAAAAGAGAATCAAGAAGTAGAATTTAGTACTACCAGCAAATCTTCCTCTAAAGAGCTATTAGATAAAGAAGCTGTGACAATTTGTGATACTGACAATGCAACAAGTCATACAGATCACAATTTTCAAGGGAATACATTGCTAGCGTGTGACGCTGTCACATGTCACACGTTGAAAAAAAATTTACCCCACACACAGGAAAAGGATATTTTCTCCGAAATAATTAACAAAAAAGAGAATGACGATCAGGAAAACAGATCATGCGCGGACCCGACTCCCACTATCCATCTTCACAAACCTGCAGAAAATAATAGAGATTATATAGAGGAAGTGAACTATACCAAACGTAGTAATAGAAATGATTCTATAGCCGGACGAGACGCAGAACAAGAGTATTCTATAGCTAAATATAATAATAATATTAATAATGAACGATTAATAGAGAGAGACGGTAATTCAACAAATAATTTACCTACGCCCCTGAGGCCAAAATATTTTCAACGTGTGACAGCGTCACATGACGAAAATGATGATATTTGTCACACGGGACTCAATTCGAAAATTGATACTGGGATTGAAAACAGAGCTCTTCAAGAAGTCCTTTCTGTCATAGAATCTGCTAAAGGCCATCAGATTGCAGTTAGTACTGCTGTGACATCTGTTTGGGATGCACATGAGCAGATACGAAATTTTTTTGGAACCAAATTGACAACCAGAGAAAATAGAAGAATAAGGGATCTGTATCTAAGAATTATAAGAC
>DASQQK010000028.1:0-20728 GCA_035643435.1 Nitrososphaeraceae archaeon
CCACTAATACCTAGAACACTTTCAGATCCCAGACCGAACAAGATGTAGCCCATCTGACTAATACTGGAGTATGCTAGAACCCTTTTGATATCATCTTGCATCAAAGCCATCGCACCCCCATAGATCATGGTAACCAACCCCCACATGTTGATGTATATGCTGTATTGTGTATAATCACCAGTCAATAGATCCATCCATAGTCTAAGAAGGCCGTACGCACCTATGCCGATCATCGCAGGTGATAATAGAGCCGAAATGGGGGTAGGAGCCTCAGCGTGGGCATAAGGAAGCCAAATATGAAGGCCAAAAGCGGCAAGCTTTACTCCAAGGCCAATTACCAAAGAGAAGATTATTAAAGACATCCATTCTAATGGGATCTTATCTACATTCTCTTTTACCGTAACATAATCAAATCCACCAGCAAAAAAGCCCATAGAAAGAAGTCCCAAGAGCAGAATTACAGCACCAACATGTGTCCAGAAGAAGAACATTAGCGCTATTCTGCGTCTTGCCCCATATCCATAAAATGCTACCATGAAAAAGGCCGGAACTAGCATTAGCTCAAAGAAAACATAAAACTCAATTAGGTTCGTTGCGAGGATTGTGCCCAGCATTCCCATTGAAAATGTCAGGTAAAGTGCAAAATACAGTCCTGTCTGAG
Source organism: Nitrososphaeraceae archaeon (assembly GCA_035643435.1). Classification (GTDB taxonomy): domain Archaea; phylum Thermoproteota; class Nitrososphaeria; order Nitrososphaerales; family Nitrososphaeraceae; genus TH5896. Next base: position 662 of record DASQQK010000028.1, read on the forward strand.
TCCGTACGTAGCTTTCCTTCTGAACCAAGGTAGTCATTTGGGATGAGCTTTCGATATTCGAACTCTCTGAGTTGGCGGTTCGTTTTCCATGATCACGATCATGATCATGATCATGCCCGCCTCCACCAAATTCTTTGTCAGCGTCCTCTTGTATCTTGTGGAACATGTACGGTTTGGAATATAATGCGAGCGCTGTACATAGGATGTATATAATAAAAGCAAATGGAAGACTAAGTCCATCTAGTCTCAGACCAAAGTTTCCAAACTGGCTCCAGGAGAAAGATTCTTCATAAAAAGGATTTTCCTTATCAATCGAGAGTACTGGAACTAGGAGAAAAGCCGTAGAAATTGCCAGTACTCCAAATGAGAACCAAGTAACTAACTGAATTCCTTTCCTTCTGCCCAGCACATACGCTACAGGAGATGTAAGAAGGGGTAGAAAGATTGCAACCATCAAATAAAAAGAATCGGCCATCTATTACTTTATCCTCTTAGAGATTTGAATTCCTCAACATCAATTTCCTTGTAAAGTCTGTATGCTATTATTATAATCCCCAGCCCTACAGCGACCTCAGCTGCTGCAATTGCAATAGAAAATAGCGCAAATGTCTGCCCTTGTACATCAGATAGACCACGTGAAAATGCCACTAGGTTAAGGTTGGCGGCATTTGCAATAATTTCAATTGCAAAGATCATCCTTATTGCATTACGCTTGGCAACAAGTCCATAGATCCCTATGCCGAACAAGATTGTAGAAATTATAACATAATCAATTATCTCAACCATCTGCTATCTCCTCTATATCCTCCCTTCTAGCAAGTGCAAGTGCCCCAATTATAGCCCCCCCAAGGACCAAGCCCAGGGTGATAAGTGCTGGCGAATAATAGGTTAACATCTCCTCTCCGATTGCCTTAAAATCGACTTGGGGAATCTGCAGATTCAATAGCTGTGGGTTGCTTAGTCCTGACACTAGTAACAGAGCGCCAAGACCGATCATAAATATAAGTACAAGGACGACACCCGCAGCCCTTCTTCCTCTATCTTCTTTAATTGAAAATAATTCATGGGTTCTAACAAGCATGACGGTAAAGATAATTAAGACCGCAACAGCACCAACATAAACTAGTATCTGGAACATGGCAACAAAAGGTGAATCAAGTAAGAGGAAGAAGCCTGCGATACCTAGCATAGAGATCGCGAGTGCTATCCCCCCATAGATGAGCTCTCTAGTTTCAAGGGCAACAATGGCTGAGCCCACAGTTAAGGCGGAAACTGCCAAAAATACTGGGTCATCCATAACCATTGTTACCATCTATCCTCCATAACTTGATATGATTTTTCATCGTACTTCAATCCCATAGTACTACTCAATTAGGGGTCAACAGTCCCCCTGGTCCAAGCACACCTCCATAAATCAAAGCCAGAGCTATAAACATGTTTATGAAAGACAGGACAATCAGCTTGTACCATCCAGTATGCAACAAGATATCTATTCTAATTCTAGGATTAATCCCACGAATGATTAGCATTAAATGGATCATAAGGAAGGTCTTTGCAGTGAACCAAAATATTGCATTTGCAGTTGGACCATGATAGAATCCTTCCAAGGTAAGTAGCTGCAGAATCGGGGGTTTCTCACCGGGCGGGCCCAACTGATCTGGAAAGATCTGCGGACCCATCCAACCACCCAAGAATAAAACAACAAAGAGCGCAGCAAGTGCATAGAGCTTGACGTATGTTCCCAATTGGAGTAAGCCATAGATCATGCCTGAAGTCTCTGTAAGCCAGCCTGCTACAATCTCACTCTCGGCTTCAGGAAGATCGAATGGAATTCTCTCCAACTCGGCCAAGGATGACATGAAGAAGACAAAAGCACTGATGGGCAGAAACAGGATGAACCAGTACGACGACTGTGCATAGGTGATCTCAGTCAGGTTCAAGGACCCAGATAAAATAACCACAGATAGCGCAGAGAGAATAAACGGAATTTCAAATGCAATGAGCTGGTGCAGTGCTCGCAATCCGCCAATGAAGGGGTACTTACTATTGCTAGCCCACGAGAAGAGTATCTCTATCAGCGGAAAGAAACCGAAAATTGCAAATGCAACGATTAGGCCCACGTCAATATTTGAAACCACCCAACCAGGCGCCACAGGAATGAGGCAGACAACTGCAGCCGCGACGGATACAAATGCAATTGGCGCGGCCCAAAATATCGGCTTGTCAGCTCCTGCAGGAACCAAAATTTCTTTTGAAACCAGCTTCAAGCCGTCAGCTACCAGCTGGAAGATGCCCTCAAAACCAGTTCCCAGAGGCTCACGTCCCGCTTGAGATGGACCTACCCTTAACTGCATTCTTGCAAGAAACTTTCGCTCGATGAAAATTGTAACAGCTGCAACTAGCGCTGCGTATGTGAATCCTGGAAAGACCGCGATTCTAAAGAATTCCGTATAGATAAGAAAGTTGAGAATTGGAAGGGTCCTAGTCGGGTCGACGACACTAGTGAGAAACAGATAAGGAGTAAGGACTTCTCCATCTGCCATCGGGAGTGGGACATAAAACAGTATGACGAATATAAGAGGGAGTACAATAACGGCGATTATGATAAGTACCCAGAATAGTAACCAAACTACGCTAGCGACAAATGGGCCGAATCTAAAGTCCTCAACGGGCGTAGCCATTCCTGCTCACCTATCAGCCTCCACAGGCCAATAATTCAAAGACCAGTACACGGAGGGCATATCCGCCAGTCTTGAACCAACCAATAAGTGAGGAAGTGCCAACAAGTTCCTGAATGAGCCTACGGATATCTTTACCCGATACGGTCTGGGAGTACCATCGCTGACAACATAATAGCCCAGAGCACCTCTTCCAGACTCGACCCTTCTGTATGTTTCTCCCGGCGGTCCTTTGGGGTTGGGCTGCAGCTTGGCCCTTACCTCGCCTGATTCAGGGATCTTGTCTAGGAGTTGTTTGATTATCTGACAAGACTCTCTCATATCAAGGAACGGAACGTATGCGCGTGCAAAAGAATCGCATGTTTTCATGTACTGCACGCTGAAATCTATCTCATCATAAATGTCGTATGGCTCAGCTTTTCTGATATCGTAGGGTATACCCGAAGCTCTAAGAACCGAACCGGTTACGCCTAGTTTGATCGCATCCTCTTTTGTGAGTATCGCCACATCCTCAGTCCGCTGTCTAAGCAATGGATTGTTATAGAATATATCCTCATACTCTTTTAGCCTCTTCTCGAAGTACGAAACTTGCCTCATGCATCTGTCTTTGAATCCATAGGGAATATCGTTCCTAACTCCCCCAGGAATGTTATAGGCGTGAGTTACGCGCGCACCAGTCAAGGCTTCCAGAAGATCTATGATCAATTCCCTGTCTCCCGTAGGCCACATGAACATTGTAGAATGTCCAAGAAAGATTCCGTAAATGGCAAGCCAATATTGTGTATAAACCAGCCTATTGAGCTCGGAAGCAATCGCTCTAATAAATTGCGCTCTTCTCGGAACTTCAATCTTGACTAGTTCTTCAACCGCAAGACTATACGAGTAGGTAATATTATTGGAATCGTGTATCACTGGTCTCTCTAGGTGAGGAATATTCTGGATGAAGTTCCTATATTCGCACATCTTTTCTTCACCGCGATGAACATATCCTGGGTCTGGGTCGCATTCTACGATATAATCACCATCTACCTTAACGGTAAATCTGAAATGTCCTGAGCCTGGATGCTGTGGTCCAACACTTAAAGTCATCAACCGGTCCTCCTCCGACTCTTTGACTATCTCCAACCCGAGTCTTGTAGTTTCTGAGATTCTTTCGTCTAGATTAGACATACGATCATCACCTACCTTTTATTCTAAACTCCTTTCGTAGAGGTGGAATGTCAGCCCAGTCCTCTGGTAAGAGAAAGCGATCGTTCCTTGGATGGTTCTCAAAATAGACTCCGGCCATTTCAAATGATTCCCGTTCGTGATATTCTACACTTTTGAATACTTGGATTAGTGATGGGAGCCTAGCATTGTTCCGATCAGTACGTGTGGATAGCGAAAAGATATGTGATGCAAGATTCTCCCTTGTATATGAACCTAAATGGTATATCACTTCGATGTCACCGGTTTTGGGGTAGTCAGTGGCGCATACTGACTCCGCGTGGTCAAAACCTGATTCGTCTCGTATATATCTTGCAATCTCGATGATATCCTTTGATGGGACTTCGATCTTGATGCGAAGCGGCTTGACGTAAACAATCTTTATTGAATCGCCGTACTTCTGTACGATACCGTCAACAATACCCTTCTCAAACTGTGGAAGGTCTGCCTTCTCCCCTGGAACAACTGATTTAACCTGGACAGAGGATTTACCTGAGGGACCTGGTGCCACGCTCTCGCTCTGTCCATCTTTCCCCGAGGTGGCGGCATAAGCCTTCTCACTTGTGGTAGCAGATTTAGGGTCGTCTTTATCGCTACCCTGCAATGAACCATCTGATTTGCTCATACTATCTGATCTTTGACCTTTTGATCTTTTCCTGAAGTAGCATGGTGCCTTGGATAAGGGTCTCGGGTCGAGGCGGACAACCAGGAACATAAACATCAACAGGAATAATCCCATCTACGCCAGGAAGGACGTTGTAAGAATCTATGTAAAGACCGCCTGTTATTGCACACGCGCCCATAGCTATCACGTATTTTGGTTCGGGCATCTGATCATAAACCATCCTCAATCTGGGGGCCATCTTTCTTGTGACGGTGCCTTGGACCACGATCAAGTCACATTGTCTAAGCGAACCAAATGCCTCAATAATTCCAAATCTTTCGACATCATATCTGGGACCTGAAGCAGCTCCAAATTCCACGCTGCAGCATGCTGTCTCAAGATGCACTGGCCACAAGGACCAGACCCTCCCCCAATCTATGGCGTAGCCGAGAGGCTTATCAAGTGCTCTTACCAAGATATCTCCAACTTTACTGACCATCAGATTGAAGTTCGTCGGATTTACAAGATCCTTCTTCATTGTTGGAATCTAGTCTCTCCTCTACCTGTTAAGTATTTATTCATTGTTAAAGATGCCATTACTACCAAATTCCCTTTCTCCCGGCTAAATATAGCGCATATCCCATAGCAGCGAACATTATCGCCAAGAACCCAATTATCGGTAAAGTAGCAGTTCTAGGTAACGAGAATAAAGAAACCCCCCACATGTATAGAAAAATAGCCATAACATCAAACACCACGAACATCAATATGTAAGCGTAATATTGCATCATAAAATGAGTACGACCCTGGCCGGATGGCACTTGGCCGCATTCCATCGGCAGAAATTTCACAGGGTTGTATCTACGCCGGGGAGAGATAAGACGAGAAATAATAAGAGCTGGTATAGAGACTAGAAGGCCAAAACCGAGCATATAAATGAGTGGAGAAAATTGAGCTGCGGTCTCACCTGCCAATTCAAGTGTGGCTGGTGATATTTCCTATAAAAATCTTGCCTCATTCCATGTGGTCTTGTTACACCTTCTCTCTCATTAGTAGTACAAGGAAATCAAATTTCTCACTTCTGTGAAATATTCTATAGATCTCATTCACTTCATCTCAGGGGAGGTATGTACGTAATGATTAATGTCGTAATATACCTTTGCCACAAGATTACTTGAGCTCGGGAACGGTTAATTGAAGAAAGACTCTGAGTGTAAGCGGACCAGAACGGCATCTTACGTAACCAGCCTGAACAAAGATCTTGCCATTAGTTTAGGATGGCTTAGACCAAGTTTCAACATCTTCGTACGGCTAAAATCTGCTCTAATAAAGTCAAGAAATTCATCCAGACTCAAGTCCGAAATAATATCGAGTTCTTGATCCCACTCATTGTCTGAAAGCTTTAACCACCTGGACTGAACCTTGAGTGCCGAAGATACTTTAGAAGAGAGAATACGCCTGCAAGTGGTCTCGTATTCCATGAGATGTTCCCTTGAACCATTAAAAGGTATAGAAGAAGCGGCTACTTCTCCAGCCAGCCTACCAAACCTAATTGCGTATCGTATGCCTTCCAGCAGCAATGGATTGGAAAAACCAGCAGAGTCTCCTACGAGCATTATTCCATCATCAACGAAGCGCTTGACCAAACCCTGATTTGGTATCAACCCATAATGAAATTCAAGAGGCTGGATATTCTTAATCCTATCTAATGGCTTCAGTCGATTCTCAATTATATGATTCAGCTTTTTTATTGGATCCTCCATGCTATCTGGCCTTCCTACTCCCACCCCTATTCTGATTCTATTCTTGCTAACCGGGAATACCCATGCATAACCAGCAGATGAATACATGCTGCCGACCATAAGGTACCACGTCTCTGCATCCAAATCGTCACAATAGCATTCGTATTCTGCGCCGGCGCCATACCTACTCCAGGCATCCAAAAACCCAAGCTTTCGGCCTATCTCCGCTCTAAAACCACTGGCATCTATGACTATTGTAGATTGGATATCTTCCTCACCTAATAGCGATTTGATCCGAAGATACCTCTCTCCTGTCGAAGGATTTAGTATAATGCTGACGACATTACTCTTGACTCTGATTTCAGCTCCTGCCTTAGCTGCAATGACCCCAAGATATTGGTACGCTCTCCTCACATCCAAAACGCAACTATCTGGACGATCTGATGTTAAAGTTACTTCGTTATGGGGAGAGATTAGACAATAATTCTTAACTGGATTATAGTACTCTTGAGGAATCCCAAGCTCCCTCATTTCAGAAATCCAAGTGACTCCACTTGTTCGAACATACTGAGCAATAGAATCCTCTTTTTCAAACAATAGAACCTTGCAACCAGATTTTGCAGCGGCTTGAGCAGCTGAAAGACCAGCAGGTCCCCCTCCTACGACGGTCACATCGTACTTCATAATTTATAGTGCTAGCATTGATTACTTATCTTACGTAATATTTGATGGTTTTCATCGACCTTAATCGCAGCTATCTCAATTTACTGATTCCTTACATATGCATTGGGAATCTGTTCGCTTCGAACGATTAAATAATAATAAATATGTAATCGCATCAAATTACTGAAACTTGATTGTGATACCGGCGTCACCTTCTCCTGAGTTTGTTGGAATAAGCAAATGGTATAATTCAGAACCCATTTCTATTACGGGATTAAAAGGAAAGGTAGTTCTCCTTGATTGCTGGACATACACATGCATCTTTTGTCTAAGAATGATCCCAGTAATGAAACAACTGAATTCAATGTTTTCAGATTACGAATTTCAGCTAATCCAAGCGCATTCTGCAGAATATGATTTTGCTACAAGGACTGAAAATATCGCTAAAGCTTTGGAAAGATACGATATTAAAGAGATCCCTGTCGGAGATGACTCTAAAAACAGGACCTGGCAAGCCTACGGCAACATGTATTGGCCAAAGCATATCTTGATTGATTCAAATGGATTTCTTCGTTACGAGCATGCAGGTTATGGGAGTTTAGATGAGTTTGTAGAGCCAATTCTTGATCTGATCCAGGAGACGGATACCAACGCCGTCGCTGACTTCAATAAGTCTAAGGGTTGTTCCGGAGACAAAATCTATGAAACATACGGTATGCATTTTGCTCAACAGGCACCTGAAATCAATGTCGGCTATTCCAGGTTAAGCAGGTTTGGTAACAAACAGACCATAAAAAATGACGAGATCAATTATGTCCAAGATAACGGTCCTCACTTTGATAACGTCGTTTATTTACGTGGGAAATGGATTTGGGCTAGAGAATGCGTAACAGCTGTAGAAGGTACGGTAGATAAGAATTCTGCGGTCGTCATGAAATACAATTTAGCAAGAAGGGTTCATGCGATACTCGGAACAGCGGATAACAAACCTGGTAGGTTAGAAATACTGTTAGATGGTAGGTCGCTTGAACTTGATAATCTAGGAACGGATGCTCGTCTCCAAGAAGGATCTAGCGTCGTCGATGTTAATTGGCCCTTTATTCATAATTTGGTCAAAACCGAGAATGCCGAATCACATCTTGTGGAGATACGTGCCCTTAGTGACAACATATCTTTTTATACATTTGTCTTCGGCTAGCGAGCGAGGGTAAACACAATTGTAAGTCCAACTGACTCAGACTTCAGGGAAGCACCTTGAAAGCACAGACTTTAAATCCGGCAATAACAATTCCCATAATCGACTTTATTAGGCATGCATTCCACGGAATCACATTCTCCCAAAGAAGGCGAATATGCTCCTGATTTTAGCTTCATGGCTGCGAATGGGAGGTCAAAGAAACTCTCTGATTTTAGAGGAGACAGATGCATCATACTATACTTCTATCCGAAGGATTTTACGCCCGGATGTACAACTGAAGCGAAGGAATTTTCCACTGATAATGATAAATTCGTAAGTAAAGGTATTACTATACTTGGGGTGAGTCCAGACGGATCTGAATCGCACTTGAAGTTCAAAGAACGGATGAGGATTCCGTACGAACTCATTTCAGATACTGATAATAGAATTGCCTCGCTCTACGGAACATATGGACCAAAAAGTTTCATGGGAAAAGAATACTTGGGAGTACATAGGTCCACATTTTTGATTGGAAAGGATGGAAGGATAATCAAGGTGTTTCACCGTGTTAAGCCCTCAGGCCATAGTGACGAGGTTATGAAAGAATTCGGTGATTCTTGCTAGGCTATTCTTTGTTGAAAGCATTAGCAGAAAAAGTTCAGTCTGAGCCGACCCATAGGCTCAGGAATGATCCATTTCGCTCTAACGGTACCACTAGATTAGGATGCGGTAGTAACGCAGATTGTCAGCAAGTGCGGGAGATGGGATTTGAACCCACGAACCCCTGAGGGATAAGAGCCTCAGTCTTACGCCTTTGGCCAAGCTGGGCGACTCCCGCTCAGTAAGTTTCGATAGTTCCGAGTAATTTGAACATAACTGTTTGAACATAACTATTTGAATCTTCAAAATTATAAATGTCGTTATAAAGTCCTACCATCAACATGTATTATATCTAGTATACAGATGGTTTTTATTATCGGGACAACGATATCAGATAAATGCTTGTTCCCGTTCGCTGTTTTACTTGCGGAAATCTTGTTGCAGATAAGTATTCAGAATATGTTTCAAGAACGAAGTCTGGAGAGGATCCAGCAAAAATAATGGACTCATTAGGAATAAATCGATATTGCTGTCGCAGGATTTTTGTTTCTACTGTTGAAACTATTGACCAAGCGATCCCATACTACGAAGCCTTAAGGCGAAGAATGTCCGAGATTCAGTCAGAAATAGATTGATGAACCATCTTAACTCGTCTTAACTCAATGGCCACTATAACAGATCTTCACTCTCGTATAATCTTTAACAGTCGCGGCAGTGAAACCATCGAGATAGATGTTATCACCGATGGAAAGTATTTGGGTAGGGCTTCTGCTCCATCTGGTGCTAGTGTTGGAACGCTTGAATGTCCCTCGTTTCCCTTGAATTCCCCTAAACGCGCCATCGAATTCTTCGACGAAAACAAATCAAAGTTTGTAGGGATCAATGCAGATGACCCAAAAGCATTACAAGGCATTATGAGGGATGTCGATCCGACTCCCAGTTACTCGAAATTAGGTGGATCTGTTGCTTATGCGCTTAGTATAGCCTCAGTCGATTCGGCAGCCAAGGCCGAGCATATACCACTTTTCAAATTGCTGAATAAGAAAGGCCCATACAAGTTTCCATTCCCATTGGGGAACGTGATAGGTGGAGGAGCCCATGCTGGACCAGGGACACCTGACATACAAGAAGTGTTGGTTGTCCCAATAGGGGCTAGTAACATCTTGGAAGCTCTGAAAATGAATTTCAAGATCCACAAGGAAGTTAGAACTACTATCGAAGGATACGACACCAACTTTACCTACGGCAGAGGAGATGAAGGAGCTTGGGCCCCCAGTGTAATGAATGATGAGGCATTACAAATTGTGGAAAAAGCTATTGGCAAGAGTGGATTCAATCTAGGTCAAGATGTAGCAATGGGCATTGACTTTGCCAGTTCATCTCTCTGGGATGAGAAGTCAAAGAAATACAATTACAGCAGAAAAGGCAAGGTCATTAGTTCTCAAGAACAAATTGACTATGTTAATAATCTCATAAAGAGTTACAAACTTTTATACGTAGAAGATCCAGTGAATGAGGAAGATTTTGCTGGGATGTCATTACTCACCAGGACAAATCCTGGATGCTTCATCACAGGTGACGACTTGTTAGTTACGAATGTTTCAAGGTTGGCGATTGCATCTAAGCATAGAGCGTGTTCTGGTGCCATACTGAAAGTCAATCAGGCCGGATCACTATATGATGCACTCCAGTTTGCGAACCAATGTAGAAAAGAGGGGATCGCAATAATTACGTCTCACAGATCAGGGGAGTCTATTGATCCCCATATTGCACACATATCGATAGCCACCGGCTCCATGATGATTAAGACAGGAGTCTTGGGTGGGGAAAGAATGGCTAAGTTAAACGAATTGGTAAGAATAAGAGAGTATGGTTTAATAGAAGGCATGGCTGAAATCAGCTCAACATAAAATGTCCAGCGACGACGAAGGCAATAATCTTGCGTTAGCAGATAATTTGGATTCTGTCGAAGATACGGGATCTCCCGACACAAATATGGAGTCAAATGCTTCTGCTGGCGATTCTTCAGCCTCAGAAGCCAGCTTTGTTCCAGAGCAAGATAACCTTGAGAAAATGATACTTTCAACTGGTATTAGGGTCGGCACACCTGTGAAAACAAAGTATATGATACCTTTCATAATCAGGGCGAACCCAGAGGGACTATATATTCTCGATATTAGCAAGACATTGTCACGCATTGATATAGTTGCCAAGTTCATAAGCCGAGCAGATATCTCTAAAGTCGCTGTTACTTCTGCGAGGGAGTATGGAAAAACCCCGGTTGAGAAATTCTGTGACCTGACCCATGCACAGCATATTCTAGGAAGATTCATGCCAGGAACATTTACTAATCCAGCATTACCCAAGTACATGGAACCACAAATAGTAATCGTCACTGATCCTCAGGCAGATCAACAGGCGGTGTTAGAGGCTACTAGGGCCGGCGTCCCTGTAATTGCTATCTGCAACAGTGACAATGTGACATCGAAGGTAGATCTAGTAATCCCTGCTAATAATAGAGGTCGTAAGGCATTAGCAACAGTGTACTGGCTGCTTGCAAGGGAGGTACTTAAGAAGCAAGGAGTTATCAAGACCGATGGTGAAATGAAAATTCCAATAGAGGACTTTGAAACCAAACTGGTCGAGGAATTTAGTTGAGGCCATATAGAAGAAAGCCCTCTGTTTCGGGTATCTTCTATTCTTCTGCTAAAGAGGAACTTGTCGCCGAATTAGAAGGATGTTTCATGAATAAAGTGTTTGGTCCTGGGAGACTCCCACCTACAGACCAAGTTAGGGAGATCTATGGTTTAGTTTCTCCCCATGCTGGGTATCTGTACTCTGGAGCTGTGGCTGCCAATGGTTATTACAACATTTCATCATCTACATTTGACAGTGTTATATTAGTGGGTCCCAATCATTATGGGCTAGGGTCAGACGTGGCGACCACTATGGATGGAATATGGGAATCTCCCTTGGGAGAGGTAGCAGTGAATCAAAATGTGGCAAATGATATTGCTTCTAAAGCGACATCGATGGCCAATGATGAATTCGCGCACAGTAGAGACCATTGCCTGGAGGTTCAGATTCCATTCCTCTTGTACACTTTCGAGAGATTCAGAATAGTTCCAATCATATTGACAAATCAAGACGAATACATTGCACATGAACTTGGATCTGCCATTTCAGACGCAGTGAAAGATGGGGCCTCGAAGGGAAAAAAATTCATGTTAATAGCATCATCTGATTTTACTCATTATGAATCAAATGCTGAAGCACACCGAAAAGATTCTCAGCTTATCAAGTCAATTCTTTCGCTTGATGTCGGTTCGTTCTACTCAAATCTGCGACAATACAATGTATCCGCATGCGGATATGGTGCCATTGCCACAATAATGGTTGCAGCGAAGAATCTCGGAGCTACCCAAGGTCAGCTGCTTAGGTATGCCACAAGCGGAGACGTAATGGGAGACACGTCCTCCGTCGTGGGATATTCCTCAATACTATTTGTATGAAGTCTCTTGTATGGATTTTAGCTATAGATCAAGAGTACATGCCTCGGCGCCTGGTAAAGCCATTATTTTTGGAGAGCATTTTGTAGTATACAATAACAAAGCTATTGTAGCAGCCATTAACAGACGTTGCATCGGAATAGCCAAGTTCACCTCGAATCCTGGAGTGCAGATCGTTCCTGACCTTGAGATGGACCACAACTTACTTACTATGCAGCGTACTGCAAAGACAAATAAGAGAAGGCCCAATAAGGAGATGCTTGAACCACTCAAGAATTTCTGTCATAACATTCTCAAAGAGCATGCACAAGCATCTGGGCTGCTGATTCATATCAAGTCAGAATTACCCATAGGCGTGGGTCTTGGCAGTTCAGCAGCATTATCTGTTATGTTAGCTGGTATTATGAGATCCATTATTAGGAGAACCACCAACTACGAATTATCATCCTACGATAGGAAATGGGTATTTGAAAATGCACTAGGTGTTGAACAGGAGTTCCATAACAAGTCGTCAGGTGTTGATTGCTACGTTTCAACTTATGGCGGTCTTGTTCATTTCAGAGGTTTAACTGGAAGTGCCAAAGCTACCTCAATAAAGATTGACTCCTTACCGCTTTTTTTGATAAACACTCGCAAAGGTCATGAAACTTCGAAATTAGTATCCCGCGTAAGAAGTCTCAGCAGGAACAGGTCGGATTACTTTAACAGACTAGCATCTGACGCATCTGCGATATGTGCAAGTGGGGTTAGGGCATTAACCAAGGGGTCTTTGGAAGAAGTTGGTCGACTTATGACCGAGAATCACAAACTACTGAGAGATATTGGTGTTTCCAACAAGGAAATCGAGAAGGTCATTGGAGTTTGTGTCAGGTCTGGTTCTCTAGGTGCAAAAATCACGGGTGCTGGGGGAGGAGGATGCATCCTTGTGTTAGCCAGACCGGACGTAACACCGGCATTAAGCGCGAGGCTAAAAGTATTGAATTTAAGATTGGAGAAAATCGACGTAACTAATAATGGATTAATAGTCGATTAAAGCTTTAAATCCGTAATGGAAATTATGGCACTCTAGATCATGACTCAACTCTCGCTTATAAAGCTCGGAGGCTCGGTGATTACGTTGAAAGATCGAGCTCTTACCCCAAATAGCCAGGCTATAGAGGGTATCTCACGCGTTCTTGGAAAACTTGCCGATTCACCTATCATAGTTCACGGCGGAGGTTCATTCGGTCACTATTGGTCAGTAAAATATGATATGCATACCAAGCCTGAATTGTACGAGCCACGTGGAATATCGATCGTACATGAGTCAATGGTGGCTCTCAATCAAATTGTTGTCAATTCGTTGTCAGATGCTGGTCTTGCACCTTATGGAATGGCACCTGCTTCTCTCTTTGCAGATGGGGAGGAAAACGTTACAAAGTTCGCAGAGCTTATCGAATTTACTCGGCGTGGTATTGTTCCGGTCATTTTTGGTGACGTCGTACATATGAGTGAGGGCAGGTTTTCTATTGTATCTGGAGATTCTCTGATGACTCGGATCGCTGCCAACCTGATGCCTTCAAGAGTGATATTCACCGTGAATGTAGATGGTATATACAAGGATATGAGAGATAAAAAGCTGATAAAGGTACTACATTTCCCCACAAATGAAATCAGCTTTAAGGACTCCTCCGTTGATGTTACTGGGGGTATGGCCAGAAAGATCTCAGAGGCATTTGCAATCGCCAGGCACGGTATCGACGTTAGTATAGTGAACGGACTTGATCCTGAACGCGTTTTTGATGCCCTGAGGGGAGTTGATGTAGAGGGTACCGTAATTCCAGCAATTTATGATAAAGACAGGAGATGAACAATGACTGATCCCGTAAGACTCGAAGATGAAGCCATCGATATCATGAAAAGAAAGCAAGAGGGCATCGATATTCCCCTCAACCGTGACGTCCAAGCGAGAACTACATCCACTTTTCTTGAGTATGTAAAATTAGTGCATGACGCTATCCCAGAGCTAAATTTAGCCGATATCGATACAACTGCAGTATTCTTAGGACGTCGGTTTTCCGCCCCTCTTATCATCGATTCTATGACAGGTGGCACAGAAAAGGCCTTATTGATAAATGGTAGACTTGCGGAGCTCGCCGAGTCCTACTCACTCCCTATGGGTGTTGGATCTCAGAGAGCAGGATTGGTGAGTGAAAGACTTGCAGACAGTTATACCATAGCGAGAAAAAATGCACCAAACGCTTTTCTCATAGCTAACATAGGAGGGGCGCAACTGTCAAGTGGCCTTCCAATTGACAAAGTTAAAAAGTTGATAGACATGATCAGCGCTGACGCGATAGTAGTTCACCTTAATCCATTGCAAGAGTTAGTACAACCTGAAGGGGAGCCAAGATATTCCGGAGTGCTTAGATGCATTTCTGACCTTGTAAAAGTTATAGGTATTCCTGTAATGGCGAAAGAAGTTGGAGCAGGAATATCAAGAGAGGCAGCAATAAAGTTGAGCGAAGTTGGTGTTTCTGCTATAAATGTTGCAGGAGCAGGAGGGACTAGCTGGGCCGGCGTTGAGAAAGTGCGTGCCGAAAGCGCTAGTGAAAACATGAAAACACGGTTAGGCGAACTATTTTGGGACTGGGGTATACCTACTGCGTTGAGCCTTATTGTAGTGAGAAGAGCACTGACGAAATTGCCCTTAATAGCCTCTGGGGGTATCCGTAACGGTTTGGAGGTCGCAAAGTCCATAGCAATAGGAGCCGACATGTGTGCTATGGCATACCCGTTTCTTCTAAATGCTGTTAAATCAAGAGATGCATTATATCAGTTTACAGACAATGTAATAGCTGAGCTGAAGAGCACAATGTTCCTGGTGGGTGCAGGAGATATGCAAACTCTCAAAAATACCAAGTTTATCTTGACAGGTGAATTACGAGCAGAGGCGAATGATTATTGAGAACTCTAGATATCGATGAAGAAATTGAATCCACTGCAGCGGAGATGGACAAGTACATACTAGCTAGATTAAAGGGCACGCCTACAGAACTTTATTCCGCCTCTGCTCATTACATCAATAGTGGCGGTAAACGGCTCAGACCGTTTATGGTCGTAAAAGCATGCGAGATGTTTGAAGGAACAAAGTTCAGGGCTTTACCAGCTGCAGCATCGGTCGAATTGATCCACAATTTTTCCCTTGTACATGATGACATTATGGATAATGATGATGTGCGACACAACGTTCCTACGGTACATAGATCATACGGAGTACCACTCGCAATCCTAGCAGGAGATGTATTATTTTCAAAAGCATACCAGATGATCGTTGAAAATTGCAGTAAGTTAGATATTTCTAACACCAGAATTTGTGATATGGTTTCCAGGTTGTCAAATGCATGTGTTGACGTATGTGAGGGTCAGGCACTGGACCTCGGGATGGCGCTGGGGGATAGATTTGTGAACGAACAAGAATACATCTCTATGATAACCAAGAAAACCGCAGCTTTGTTTGGGCTGTCTTGTGCTCTGGGTGTTCTTTCCGCTCCAGTTTCTACGGAAAAGGATGTATCTGCCCTAAGCCAATTTGGAAAAAACGTCGGAGTCGCATTTCAACTGATTGACGATCTTATAGGAGTAATAGGCGATGCAAGACTGACCGGCAAGTCCGTTGGAAATGATTTAAGAGAAGGCAAAAAAACTTTGCCTATTCTCCTGGCCTTGAAAATGAGCAGCATCGGCATTAGGGAAAAGATCTTGCGAGTCTTTGCCTCCAGGAATGCATCTAGACTGGAGATAGAAGATGCGGTTACTGCAATTTCTTCGTTGGGTATTGAGGAAGCTGTGAGAGACAATGCGCGACAACATATCCAAGAAGCCATGGAATCGATCTCCCACTATGATGATTCTATGGCAAAGAGAAAGATGGTTGCCTCGGCATTTTTCATTGTTGAAAGGAAGGTCTAAGTCTTAATGTCTATCGATGCTACAGTTCAAAAAGAGATCAGAAAAATAGTATTAAGAAATGCGGTAGAATATGGTGGAAATGCAAGATATGATGTTGTAATCTCAAAGGTGGTTGGATTGAGACCTGATCTACGGCCTACGATAAAGCAACAAATCCCTCTCATAAAGAAAATAGTAGATGAGGTTAACTCTCTTGATCATGCCGAACAACAGAGAATGGCATCAAAACTCTTGGTGTTCGAAGATACCCGGGGCAAACGTAGTGAGGAACCTAGTCTTCCACCGCTTCAAGGAGCCATCATGGGAAAAGTCATAACAAGATTCCCTCCTGAACCCAACGGTTACCCTCATATCGGGCACGCTAAAGCAGCAATTATTGACCAAGAGTATGCCAGGATATACCGAGGCAAGCTAATACTCAGATTCGACGACACCAATCCATTAAATGAACAATTGGAATTCTACAACGCCATCAAGGAAGGACTTGAATGGCTTGGTATAGAACCTGATCTAGTAAAAAATACGTCTGATGATATAGAACTTCTCCAATCGTACGGGAAAGAAATGGTTATGAAAGGGGATGCCTACGTCTGCACCTGTAGACCAGAAAATATTCATATGATGAGAGCAAAAGGTGTAAACTGTCCATGTAGGGGTCGGAACAGCGGCGAGTACCTGACTCAATTAGAGAAATTTTTTGATGGTTCATTTGAACAGAATGAAGCTATTATACGATTTAGAGGAGATATGTCGGACCTGAATACCGCGATGCGTGACCCCACCTTATTTAGGATCATTGATGCTGACCACCCGAAGCTCGGCAGGAGGATAAGAGAGTTCCCGACGTACGACTTTGCTGCGCCAATCGAGGATAGTCTTGACGGAGTCACACATGCAATGCGAACTAAGGAATACGAGCTGAGAAATGAATTGTATTTCTCGGTACTTAGATCACTGGGCCTTCGAAATCCTCTGCTGCTTGAGTTTTCGCGCTTGGAATTTGAAGGAATGCCAGTTTCTAAAAGGAAATTGAAACCACTTATAGAAGGCGGCCTAGTCTCAGGCTGGGATGACCCGAGACTCCCGACGTTAGCAGGACTTAGGAAAAAGGGCATACTGCCAGAGGCCATCCACAAATTTGTCATTTCTTTAGGAATATCACTTGCAGATACTAGGCCTCCATTTGAGGCACTTGAGTCATACAACAGAAAATTCCTTGACCTGATATCTCTACGGCTCTTCTTTGTTAAGAATCCGATGGAGATCAGGATTTCCAACCCAATTTTCAATAAGGTTGTACTAAAAAATCATCCCACGCAGCAGCAGCTTGGAACGAGGAGTGTCCAGACGTCAGATCGTATCTATATAGATAAAGAAGATGCTGACCAGCTGGAGAGAGGTGAAGAGATCAGGCTAATGGAAATGCACAATATTCAGCTTGATGAGGTAATCCAAGGAAATTCCAGTAAGTATTTGCGTGTGACCAATACAGGAACGGAGATAAAGCCTAATATACCGAAGGTTCAATGGGTTTCCAACGATGATATGATACCTTTCACTGTCATAGTCCCTGGCAAGCTGTTTCTTGGCAACGAATTTAACAAAGATAGTCTTCATGTGTATAATGGCGTTTCAGAATCATATGTTTCAAAGGTACGCGCCGCCAGCAGCATCCAGTTTGTACGCTTTGGCTTTTGTAGATTGCAAACTGATGGAGTAGCAATATATACACACGGCTAAACATTAATTTGAAATGAAATGAAGATAGCCAGAGTAAGAGATCTCAATAACACCGAGACATATGCATTAATTTCGAGTGATGAAAAGAAACTTGTGACCAGAAATGAGATTCAAGAACAGACGGGAATTCCTATGCCAGTTTCAATTAAAGAATTTATGTTTAATGGTTGGCTTGAGGAAGTCAGGGAAAATTCTGACAAGCTTACATATTCGCATAACGTAAAAGATTTGGATCTACTAGTACCTATACCTAATCCGCCAAAGATCTTGTGCTTGGCGTTTAACTACTATGACCATGCGAGGGATGCTGGCCTTACACCCTCTGATGAACCTGTTATATTTATGAAACCACGGACGACGCTGAATTCTCCCTATAGGGACATAATATGTCCGTCGTTTGTAACTAGGCTTGATTATGAAGCTGAAATAGCTGCGATAATAGGGAAGAATGCGAGAAAGATCCCCGAAGAGAGATCTTTGGACGTCGTCTTCGGGTACATGATACTTGATGATGTGTCGGCTAGAGACATCCAGTTCAAGGACAAGCAGTTCACTAGGGGCAAGAGTATGGACACCTTTGCACCCTGTGGCCCTTGGATCACCACAAAGGATGAAGTGCAAGATCCACAGAACCTGTCAATAGTCACCAGGGTTAATGGAGAACTTCGACAAAACTCTTCAAGTATAAATATGGTCCTTTCCATAAAGAAGATTATCGCCAGTTTGAGCAATGTCATGACCATCGAAGCCGGTGATATTATTTCTACTGGTACGCCTGCTGGTGTTGCAATGTCAATGAAGGAGCCTCGATATCTAAAAAATGGTGACGTGGTAGAGATTACTATCGAAAGGCTTGGAACAATAAGAAATCGAGTTACGTTTGTCTAAGAGATTGTGTTGACCGCCAGATGAGTCAAAGTTCACATGAGGTCCTAATAGTAGACAATAACTCTCCTTTTACATCTTGCCTGAGGAAGATCGTTAGTGAATTGGGATACTCTTACGACTACAAGCGTTATTCCGAGATAAAACTTGAAGAGCTTGGGCCCGAGGGTTTACCTTGGTTCGACAAGGTGATACTATCAGGAAGAAAGGTTGGCAGCTCAAACATCAACTCTATCAATTCCACACTAATCAAGTACTGTTATTCAAGAAGCATACCAATCCTGGGGATATGCTACGGGTGTCAGATAATAGCCTTAACCTTAGGTGGATCGTTAAGAAGACTCGAAAAACCAATAAAAGACTTTGATCGCGTGACCATCAAGGATGATAATGTTCTTGTGTTCAATAAACAACTGATAACAGTATTCAAAAGCCACAAATTCTGTGTTTCAAAGCTTCCTTCATGTTTAGACTCTGTCGGAGAATCTCGGACATGTCCAAATGAGATTGTCCTTCATAGAGAAAAACCAATTTTTGGAACACAATTTCATCCAGAAGTAAGTGGTATGGATGGAAGGAGCATCTTGTCCAATTTCATGGCGTTAAAGTAAGACGGCGAGTACATGATTTTTATTTCACTGAAACTTCGTGATCGATGTGTATCCTACACCTGAAGAACATAACCTAAGTTTGCCAATTGTAGACGCCAGCTTGGACACACCAGGGCTGCCTTTGGTGTTTAATGTTTTGGCACTATACTGGGGAGTAGATCTCTCTTCTTATGTTACAGAGGCAATCAAAGCACAATACAAGGATGTCAGAGGATCCGTACTAATTGAAGGAATAGAAATTGCAGAAAGGAATGGATTCGTATCATTCATGTACAAAAGCAACATGAGAGACATCAAAAAGTCAATCGATCAAGGTATACCAGCGATAGCCATAATCCCAGGCATACATGACTTGGTCCAGCACGCCACAATAGTTTCTGGATATGAGCCCAAGGAGAAAAGGATTCTGACGTATATTCCTGAACAAGGCAAACAAGGTGCCGTTCCTGAAAAAAGATTTGAACAAGAATGGGAGGAAGATGATACAACTTCGATCATTTTGATACCATCAGATATGACTGAAATAGTATCAGATAGAGAATTCAAGTTTCAAAACTCTAACCGTAGATGCCTTTTAGCAGAAAGATGGAGATTGAAAGGAGATATTGCGAACGCGGTACGGGAGCTGACTGGAGCCGCAGAGATTGACAAAGATAATCCTCTAGCATGGTGCACCCTCGGATCGGTGTATAGTGAACAGA
>DASQQK010000029.1:0-4046 GCA_035643435.1 Nitrososphaeraceae archaeon
TGGCCACTCTCCAAGACTATCTGAGTAGTTGTCTTTTCACCATTTCGCAGCGATTCAAGAATAGAAAGCCTTGTCGGATCTCCTAATCCTCTGAACAGCTTCGCCTTCAGGTTCAGTTTCCTTAAATATATTGATACATTATTAACCAATGATATATATGAAACTGGGAATGTATTCTATATAAATCTGCCCGTACCATGGGAGGTTATTAACCTATGTGTTTCCACTCTCAAATACAACATCAGGTGTATCTGTGTTTGAATTGAGCCCATTAACTAGGGTTATGCTGTGATCATGCGGAACATCAGCATTAAACCATACCACTGTTGTACCCGTGTTAACCACTACATTCTGGGGAACACATGGCTGATTGATTACTCTCAATTCCTCTGGTACGTCTGGTGATCGATAACTGGGCTCGTGGGCTTCGTTCGGAATTAGTATTACATTATTTTTGATATTATTTCCTAGAATCATTGTCTTATTATCATAAACATTGGATGCATTGACGTTTGGACTTTGAGCCTCTACTTTGAAATCATTTGAGATAGTACTCACGCTAACTAGCATAGTCAGTATGACTGCTGTAAAGACCATTGCAAATATCGTAGTATTGGGACTACTCATCTACTCGCTAATTATCTGAATATTTGTATGTTTATACTATGACGTCTGGACCATTCAAAATCTAACCTGTATATACATCTGCTCGGCTACAGTAAGAGAAAAGAGAAAAACGATCTTTCCTCTCCTTCATTTCGATATTATACTGACTGACCAAATCTTGGCTGAGCATGATTCTAATGTTTTAGTATTTTGGTGGTAATTAAGATAAGAAATCTATACAGAGACAGAATTCAGGTTCAATGCCAAAACCCGTGGTTGAAATCTTGGGTAATCCACATAGTATCAAATACGTAGTTAATGATGATAATAACGTTCAACTTGTTTCTGGAAGTTCACATGTTTTTAAAGCCGAGAGAGCGAGAGCGAAAAAGCTAACTTCAGATAAGAAAAATAAGGGAGTTAAATCGGCTAATAGGCGTACATGACCCGTTAGTTAACACACTCACTCATAACCCGTCAAGTTGACAGAACCCAATTGCGAGGATGCCCTAAAGATAGATATTGACGAAGAAATGGTGTGTGGGATAGCACATCACATGAAACAAACCTTTACTGAGGCACTGTACACATTACCAAAAAAGCTGGTAATGTAGCTATGCTTCAATTGACAATGCTTACAATCGAACTTCAGGCCACCAAAGTATTGCTGAAAGCTTTATCAAATAAAACATCATAATTATCTATAGTGGAAGGAAGCTACAACCCAAAATCTATGGATGAAATTCTGAATGAATTGGATGCAGAAAAAGCGACGATAACCATTTCTAAGGAAATCCGAAAGTTCAATAAGCCTGTTACAATTGTGCAAGGTCTTAAAGATTACAAAGCGGTAGATATCAGATCAATTACAAAACAGCTCAAGAATAGGATCGGAACTGGAGGTACGTTTAAAGACGGTAAGATAATATTGCAGGGAAATCATAAAGAGGCAGTTATAAAATTACTTATTGAGAATGGTTTTGATGAAAAAACTATCGTAGTAATGTAATTCGTTATGTGAGTAGGTGTATTCAATATCTTCGCAAAGTTCTTGCTCCTGTTTTCGACTTGAATTTAATATTATTATTATTATTAAGCCAATAATTCCTCCTACCCTTGAACTCAAGCATTTTATCTGCTCGAGAATATCCTTTCATGTATAAATATGCAGACGATCTTGGGATTGCCTTAAGGAAAAACTTAAGCAAACGTATAATGAGTCTAGATCGTGCAATTTACAGGATCTCTCTCCGTGGCTGGTACAACTAGACTAGATGAGCGATATCCAAACGAAGTTCAGGGAGTCAGATGATTGATGATGTACATCTCCGTCTTTATTGCAATAGTAATAATATTGGTGATACCAGCAAGCATCGTGTCTGCTGGTGGTCCCAGACTAGACTGGCCAGAAGATTCTACAAGTGAAGGTAAAGATTGTTGGGTAGATGGGTATGATGCAGGTTTTGCTGGAAAATATGACAAAGATAGAGCAGATCGGTGTTCATTAGAAGATGATGAATATAATTCAGCATGGAACTATGCATGTGAGGAAGCTGGATATATGCCAAATGAATGTAATGGTTTCAAAAACAATCCAGTAGATATAGAGGATCACGAAGCATTACAGCAAGAAAATACACAAAACTGTTGGAACGATGGATATGAGGACAGTAAAGCCGATAATTCTTTTAATAAAGATAGAGCACATGGATGTTCCGAATACAGTCCTGATTATGAAGGTGGATACTATTCAGGCTGTATTACTGACAGCACGGAGAGCAGCTGTGAGTTACTAATTGAGGGAGAGGAACATTATTGTCCGTGGCATCCAGATATTGCAGCATGTGTTGAATTCTTACATAATGCTACGAATAAACAGACTGCTCTAAGTGGAATTTGTGAGGGGATGGGTGATCCTCATCCAAGCTGTAAGCCTTTGTAGAGTTTGGCAGAATGGCATCAGCCGCTGTATCTTCAATGCTACAGTCAATATCTGAGCATTTAGATAAGTTGTCAGCTCCGTATTTCTGTAGGATTGGCTTGATATCCCGAACAGAAATTCTGGCAATTCTTGCTATTTCCCGGTATGACTTATTTTCTCTGTAAAGCTGTACCACTAGCTTTTCTTTTTCTGGAATAATTGGCAATAGCTAATACTATTATGCTCTCATATATACAATCTATGCTTGGGTAAGCGCACCTGGTAGTGTTTTCTACTGTTTTCATGTGCTTTCATGTGTTTTCACTCAAAAATCCAAATGAGTTCAAATGAAGAGATGAGATAAGCGACATGAAAGAAAAAGACAAGAAATGCTGCTCCTAGAATCTCAAATGATATAGTAGATAGGTCATAATTCTATTACTGAGATGAAACCTGTAATACACAATACGTTTACCTGCAAATTAGAGTTCGAGGAAGTTTATGATAGCTGCAATAATAAGAACCCGACACCTAATAGATATTAACAATTGTCTCTAAAAATTAAATCATTAAAGGAACTAACAGAACCAGATGATGGTCTGAGAATCCTAATAGCTAGGTATAGACCACGAGCTCTTCCCAAGCATAAAGAGAATTGGGATGAATGGTGGAAAGAACTAGCTCCAAGCAAGGACTTACATAAGGATTACATGAAAGACAAAACTATAGACTGGAATGAGTACAAGAGACGGTTTCTGATTGAAATTATAAACAATCCGAAAGCTTTAGAGAAAATTCAAGAATTGAGGCAGTTAACCAAGGATAAAGATATTACTTTATTATGCCATTGCTATAATGTAGGTGACCACTGTCACAGATATGTCATTAGAGATATGATTGAATCACAAACAGAAGCAGCATAGTGGTGGTTGCAGACCATACGAGGCTTTTGAACTGGAATCATAATGCTTCAAGCTGCACCTGTATAGCTTCAAGCCAGCTACACGTGAAGTATAGGGCTGTCTTATTCGAATCTATCTTTTACTCTTGTCTTTGAAATAATGAGCTCATAGTATCCAGGCTTTTCTTCTATCGGGAGACATGAATACATGAAGCCAATTTGTTTGATGATGTCGGGCATCTTGATTTACATTGACGATAGTTTGAATATCATCAATGAGAGCTCTTTCGAGCCATCCAAAACGATTACTAGGTCTGCCTGGTTCAAAATGGTCACCAAATATGTAGTCATTTCTTTCGTCTTCATTCATAGAATTGACATCAATCATATTATTCCCTTAGTGCAGTTGGTTAAGCTGGTTTTATATTTCATGAATTAGCTCGGTAATTTAACAATGTTTAAGATTTAGTTAGTAGAGGAGGACATCAAAGAAGAGGAGATCTGCCAGTGTCAAAATTGTGACTTAGGTTTTCCTTGCGTATGTCACTAGTGACGTATTAGAGCGTTTAGCTAGCAAATTTGTTATAATTATATAATTAGCGATCCTAGTACAGAGGG
>DASQQK010000030.1:0-10113 GCA_035643435.1 Nitrososphaeraceae archaeon
CCTTTTGCCCTTATTTGCATGTCCGGAGCCGGCTCCATATACATTATGATCGTAGGTTAGCCAGGACTTGTGTAGTGGGGATTCTATCTGGATTATTGATTCTACTACTCTCGCCATCTGATTCCAATGGAGATATGCCGACTGGAGGCTTGCGGCAAACAATAGGGAACTATGAAGTCAGTATCAGAACTGATCCCTTACAGCCGCAAACTGGTGATACTGTCAAGATTCTTGTAGCTATAGCTGCCGTGAACGGCCAGGACATAAGTGGAATTCCAGTGGATATAACTGTGAAAGACGATGGAAGTGTATTGACGGGTTTGGATCGGCCAGTAGCAGTTCCTTACGGACATTATACCTATCAGTATAAATTCGAAAAACCTGGCATCTACGGTCTGGTCGTGGACGTCTATGACATTTATTTTACTAGTCGCCAGGTTTCTTTTGTATTCCCAATTGAAGTGAAGTCCACTTTTTTCGGCATATGGGGCACTTCTGATATGATGGGTTATATTCTAATGCCTCTAATTGTCATTATTGTCTCAATTATCCTTGCCCTGATCCTAAGGCAAAAGCACAAGAGCAAGCTGAAAAGTATCCCTTCTGACAATAAGAGATGAGACGTTTAACCGAGATAATCGTTAATTTGCACTTCGACAACACGGAGCCACCCATGGCTAGGTGTGATTTCACATCTGTTCAGATGTTGTACTTACACCCACACCTACCGATAAATTCTCAAGAATAGAATATAACAGAATAGAATTCTATAGTATTTCATTAAAAAAAGAGCTTTAGTTATAAATCCTGGTCAATAATTGTTGTAGACAGTAAATCACTGATCGTGCATTAGGTTACAAGTATCGTAAAGCACGAAAACCTCGTTTTCCTCGCCCAGAGGAGAGATTTTTCAAGTACCCTTTAGGAGAGATTTTCAAGAGGATTTCATCGACGGTTAAAACGGGCCTCCACCAAACCCACTGAATACGCAGGACAAAAAGGTGGGGAGAATGGCAAGTCCTCTCTTATGGACTGGAAGTCACATTCCTGTCCGTCCAATAGGGGAAATCCAATTGAGTAGGTGGCAGAGATTACAGATTCATCAAGACAGGGACATCCCATTGGTCAGGTAAGAGCCCAAAAATCATGTCAAATTTGGTTCCTTACTAACCATGATATGGTCCTGACGCTTCTTGATGTTTTCTGGTAGCTAAGTATCGCCGTGCTTCTGGTACGTGAACTTCTTTTATCCTATCTCCAGCTCAGAGCAGCAACCGTACCGCTTGATAGGATTATTTTAGGTAATCGTCGTCGCCAAATATCTACCCAAAGAATTATTCATTAGTCAAACTCAATATTATAGCTTTATGCTTTGGGAACATACGAATCAATTCTATTCTTGAACCTAGCTCGAAATCTTGGTAGTCAAAGCCTGGAGAAACAGTACAACCAATTAACGCATAAGATGTACTATCATCAACTTTGGCTCCGAACCATAAACCAGCTCTGATGATCGCGTGGCACTGATGTCCATAACTAATATCATTTCCAAGTCTAATTTTGGTCAAATGGCCCATGTTGTCAATAAAATAGATCGTTACTGGACTTCCCCTGTAAAAGTGCCAAATCTCGTCCGATTTAAGTCTATGGAAGGCAGAAAAGCCCATTCCATCTAATAAATAGTAGATCAGGGATACGGAGGAGCGGATATAACTGCGGGAACCTTCGCGTCTAGTAGACGAGTGAGTGGTGAAAAATTCAGATCTATAAGTTTCCCTATAGAAGCCACCTTCGCCAGGCAATTCTATAAGACCCAGCTTCTTTTTTATGAATTTTGATTCGCTGTTCGTTGATATCTATATAATTTGGGTCGAAAATAAACCATCGCATTTAATCCTGCCTAATTGCGGACTGTCACAAGTGGAATTGAATGCGCTATAGACTTAACTCTAACCAGCGAATGGATTATGTGGGAATATCCATGTTCTTATGACACCATTCATGAGCATTGTTAGGTAGTCCTTTTATACTTATTAAGTATCCAGACCTTAAACCACCGAGTACCAAGACATTTGATAACACTCTACTCTTATACTCCTTTACAATTCTACTATCACCAAGGAGCTATCAATGTCAATATGTCTAACTGCTTCCTTGAGTTGGCATAACACCTGATTCTGCTCGGATAAGAATAGAATATGATAGATCTACTCTTTGGTAAAATACAGTGGACATAGTTTGAACTGAAACATATGATACACTACTTAGTTACGGAGGATGAAGGACTTGACACTCCATGCTTTGATTGATGAATTTGAATAAGGGACCAAAATTAAGAAATGGCTAGCCTAGCCCGCTTGGACGCCGAGTCTTCTATTCCAATACAAGCTGCCAACCATGAAATTCTGCCTCTTTGTCATCACTTTCTTTAGTGAAGTCTACGAAGTTTGTTTTATCCATTACCTTTTTACAATAGACGCAAATCCACTTCACAGTTTTTCACTGTAAAAATACTATAACGCAGACATAGTTTATATAAGATTCTTATATAGTTTTTTAACCCTCTTTCTCTACCACTACAAACTACTCGTATTCGTCTGTTGTCATAAACTTAATTCTATTATCACACAGGCGACATACCAGCTTTAAATACTTTGGATGCACTGATTACAAAACAGCTATCGAATTGATTTTCCAGGACATTTTAATGCAATCAAACGTTCCTGGTGATTCACTATCTTCTGTCTTTCTCGTTCAAGATTTTGCCGTAGTCATGATTGTCGCCGCCGTGATACTTGCGGTTACTTATAAACTAAAACAACCAATGATTATAGGATATATTATTGCCGGTATGATAATAGGTCCACATACTCCTCCTTTTAGCCTTATTCAAAGTATCGATACTTTGGACGCCTTTTCTGAGTTAGGGATTATTATGTTTCTTTTTGTAATTGGTACTGACTTCCCAATCGCGAAACTAAGGTCGGTAGGTAGGATATCTATAGTGATAGCACTAAGTGAAACAATTGGTACTATGATTATTTCGTATTATGTGGCTCAGGCCTTACAGTTCTCTTTTAGCGATTCACTATTTCTCGCATTATGTATGTCCATCTCAAGTACGATAGTCATAGTGCGAATTCTCGAAGAGCTCAATATGATTAGAGACAAATCAGCGACGCTTATGCTTGGAGTCCTGATTGTTGAAGACATTATCGCTATTACTGCACTAGGGATATTTCAGTCCATAGCTATCGAGGGAATAAATGATAATAATCAAACCGCATCCATAATTCAGGTAGCAATCTCTGTTGCAATTGTCACCGCGTTTATTGGCATTACTCTTACCGTGGGTTCGAGGTTTATTCCGAACATAATCGACAAACTAGGTAGGACGAATGATTACGCATTACTCCTTATCTCTATACTTGGCTTGGCTTTCGGGTTATCCTTTCTAGCTTCATATCTTGAATTGTCTGTAGCAACAGGAGCATTTCTAGCAGGAGTACTCGTTGCCGAATCCAAGAGTGCAGCAATTGCAAGAGTAGTAACAGTGCCGTTAAGGGATGTATTTGCTGCCCTGTTCTTCATTTCGATAGGAGCACTTATGGATATATCACAGATCCCATTCCTAATTCTGCCTGCCTTGATCCTAATCGTAACTACATTTGCCTCAAAATTGTTGATTATAAGCGTTGTGTTACTTAGGACAGGATATGATAAAAATATAGCTCTGAGAACTGGGCTGGGTTTATCATCTGCACGAGCTGAAATGTCATTGGTAGTCGCAAAGACAGGCCAGCAGATCGGAGCTATCTCGACTAGCATATTCCCGATCATCGGTATAGTAACCATAATAACCACATTCATGACTCCTTATGTTATGAGATTTTCAAAAGACCTGAAATTGTCGTCGACAACAACATCTGAATAATCAAATACTATATAGGTTTCGAAGGGGCAATGTCCGGTTAGTGATAACCAAAAAGTGAATGGCCGTTCCTATTCCAAATGCAAATGCTGCTGTTGATATGGAAAGGTCTAGGTAAGTTTCAGAAATTAATCTGACCCCCTATTTAAGAACGAAAAATTATAAGTGTATGGGGAGTACGAACCGTTGTGGGAAAAAAAGCTGATCCTACTCCTTATGCTCGGACAGCTGTAGACGAGTTGGAGAGGATGAGAGACAAATCTGCAGAAGAGATATTGAAATGGGTCATTGAAACATATGGTACAAAGGTAGCTTTAGCTTCAAGTTTTGGAGGTGAAGATGTGGCCATAATTGATATGATGGCGAAAATTGATGCTGAAAAGACAAGGGTCTTTACTCTAGATACCGGTCGGCTAAACCAAGAGACCTACGACGTAATGGATCAGATGAAGAAAAAATATGGAATTGTAATAGACATTTATTGTCCTGATCGTAAGGAGCTAGAAAGTATGCTCAGAACTCACAGAATGAATTTGATGTATGACTCTGTTGAAAATCGAAAACTGTGCTGCGAAATTAGAAAAGTTCATCCCCTTGATAGAGCACTAAGGGATCTGTCAGGCTGGATTACAGGCTTAAGAAGGGAACAGACGTCAACTAGAGCTGCTATCAACAAGATAGAAATCGATTCCATTCATAATGATATAATCAAGATCAACCCATTGGCAGATTGGGACAACGATACGGTTTGGAAATATATCAAGCGAAATGATGTACCATACAATAAGCTTCATGACAAAGGTTATCCAAGTATAGGATGCGAGCCTTGTACTAGAGCAGTGGGGCCACACGAAGATCCTCGTGCAGGAAGATGGTGGTGGGAGAGTACTTCGCATAAAGAGTGCGGTCTGCATTGGGATCCAATTAAAAAAAGTGATCATGTAATTGGCTAAGAGTGGAATGCCCCCACCTCATGGGGGTAGGCTGGTAAATCGAATTAGTCCTCACAAAAAAAATGATGAAATGTTCTCAATTGTTATTCATACTGATACAAGAAACGACATTGAGAACATTGCCGACGGTATTTTTAGCCCGTTAGAGGGATTTGTATGTCAAGATGATTTTGAGTGTATCGTTAGCAAAGGAAGGCTGTCGAACGGACTGCCTTGGACTATTCCAATTGTACTTGATGTTGAAAGTGAAACTGCGAGCAAAATGAAAGATGCAGGTGAAGTTTCGCTAGTGAGTAGCAATGGCGAGGCATTTGGCGTTATGTCCGTCGATGACATCTATCGATTTGATAAACAAAAAGTTGCAAAAGCGATATACCAAACAGTTGATCTGCAACACCCAGGCGTAATGAAAACTATGGGTATGAGTGATGTATTGGTAGGGGGAAAGATAAAGGTTTATTCCCGAATCCCTCTCTCACAATCAAGAAAGTTAAGAAAAACGCCTGCTGAAACCAGGAATGAAATCCTAACTCGAGGATGGAAAAGCATAGTAGGTTTTCAAACCAGAAATGTACCACATGTAGCCCACGAAATCTTACAAAAGACTGCACTCAGTCTGTTTGACGGTCTATTTATCAATCCCCTTATTGGTAAAAAAAAATTGGGCGACTATAAGGACGAAGTGATACTCCATACTTATGAAACCCTGCTCGATAGTTATTATTCTTGTGAGAGCGTAATGCTTGTTACTCTTCACACAGAAATGAGGTATGCTGGCCCGAAGGAAGCAATTCATCATGCAATAATGCGCAAGAATTTTGGATGTACACATCTTATTATTGGAAGAGATCACGCTGGCGTAGGTGACTATTATGAACCTTTGGCTGCACAAAAGATATTCAATGAATATCCAGACCTTGAAATTGAACCAGTATTCTTTCCAGCCTTTTACTACTGCAAAAAGTGTAGAGGGTATTCTAGTGTAAAGTTATGTCCCCATAATTCTGAGGAAAGGGAAGAACTCAGCGGGACTAAGTTGAGAGAACTTGTAAGTTCTGGCAGAATTCCTAGTGGCCATTTGATGAGACCGGAGGTAGCCAAAGTCATACTTTCGTATGACCGACCATTCGTAGTATAAGCTAAGATCTGAGATGATATTGGTCAAGGGGGGGCGGCTCAAAACGTAACACTCTGCGTACTGATACCTATATCGTAATTAGTTAGGACAGTTCCCTTGATATCAGTGCCGATCTCCCGACCGTCTAGGAGAATCTCATTTTGTGTGATTTGTATTTTTTGAGAATTATAAAAGAGTCCATCTGCAAGTATCCTGAGCATATTGCTATTCTCAAATACAGCCTCGAAGAACATATTTTCTCGTTTATTTCGTATAATTAGTCGCTTGGGTTGAAGATATTCGATAGCCCACTCCCCGCTGCTTGGTTCTGAACTCCAACTGTTTTCAAGTAATATTCCGACTAACTGATTGTTTACGTTAAAAAAATTAACATCCATTACGAGGAACCTTCTATCTATTCTTCTTACATTGATGAGATCAAAATCATCTATTGCCAATAGCCTTGAAGTGTTAACAAAGGAGCATCCTCCAAGGGATATGATAAACTCATTTGATAAAGTAGTTGCAAACGCGAGATCGTCGTGGATCTTGTTAAAAGGTTTACCCTTGTTAGATGCCAATAACGTATGATCGATCTCGCCAGATTGGAATTTCTTGTTATGTAAGGGACAGATTGCTAACATACTTTCTGGTAGGAAGACTTCTTGCCGTGTAGATTCTTCTACCTTAGCTGGATTGAAGTCTATAAACTCAAGAACTGGACATCCGCAGACTGCGCAGCCATAGAGGGCTTCTTTTTTAAGTTGTGATTGTATTGCTTGAGGGACAACCATCTACTTTAAGAAATTAGTGTATCATTACGCCATATATTACTAGCTTGATTTTCATGTTAGATCCGGTATTTTGTCTTTGAAAATGCGAGTCCGGGTTGTTGCGATATTGTTATGGCGAAGAAGATTTGTCGCCATCATCTACCAGCCAAGAGAAGAAAGATATTGTCTGAATGCCTGGTCAACATGCAGGATCACAAAGGGATATTATATGTGAGTCAAAGACCAAGACAAAGGCAAATATTCCATAACGATTAATATTGCCGTGAAGTGAAGTGAAAATGGCCTTAAGATTATTTTTTCTTGTAGTGTTATTATTCGGCTTTCTTGTGCAGCTTAATTCTGGGATTGGTCAAAGTCAGGAGCATTCCGTGCAAAACACTCAGCAGCCAATAAAGGTAACAGAGACCAAGAGTAGTGAGCAGTTTGTTTATGACTTCAACGCGTCAAACGCATACAGGAGAAACCCTGTAAATTACACTTTTAACACCCCTATCGGAGAAAATTGGATCTTGACGATTCAGAATAACATGTCTTATGCACAGAGAGATGATGCGAAGACAATCATCCGACTACATGAAGCAAGACCAAGTGAAAAATTTGTAGAGATCGCCATGTTTGGTGGAACGTCTGACAAATTTTGGACCGCAGTGAACACGGAAGAATCTGGATATATCAGAGTGTACGAGCGCAACAGCAGCGGTTGGAGCAGGGATGAGCCTATCGTTATTGGTCATGGGAATAATCAGGGATTATCAGTCAATAATGGTCAAAGAATAGTAACAGATAGACTTTCCGTTAATGGATTTAATCCAAGCTACGTAACTATCTATGGCAAGGACAGCTCAAATTCACCAGTGAATACGTACGCAGGAACCATTTCATTTGACTTGATTTTTGGTGACCCTTCACAATCTCCAGTTTATTATCTCCCATTTGGCATGCTTGTAGGTGTTGGAGGCATAGTTGTATTTCTAGTAGTGTTCAAGAAGAGATCTAATCCGTCTCAGTTTTCCAAAAAGAATAAGTGATTCGACTACAACAACATGAATTAGAAATCAATACAAGTGTAAAATCAATAGAAGAAATGAGCGGAAGTCACATAACTGTATACCAGTTAGTCCGATGCAAGCTCGTCAATCATAAAAATTTTCTATTTCGATAATTGCTGATTGTTACTCCCATGAGGATCATCGTCTTAAGCCAAAGCTTTACTACAATCCTAATGATCTCCGCTATCTTCGAGTCTTATTATACAGAACCCTATTACTATAATAATTACAATCATTCCGAAGCTGACACAAATTACACCGAGGGTTTCTCGGCAAACAGATGTTCTGTCCATACATCACAAAGGTATTGTTGATTTTCGTCCAATTTTTCCTACTTGTAGAATTGGTTAATTCGATCTCTGTCATTTCAGGAGTCTTGGTATTGACGATACCAAGTCTATTTGATATTCTATGAACATGTACATCTACCGGTATAGCTGGTTTGTTGAAACCATATACCAAGACACAATTAGCAGTTTTGCGTCCTACTCCAGGTAACTGCAGAAGTTCATCTATTGACTCTGGAACTTTCCCATTATACCCGTTGGTTATTATTCTAGATATATCTTGTATTCGTTCCGCCTTAACATTGTAAAATCCTATGCTCCTGATTATCTCTTTTATTTCCTCCGGATTGGCATCAGCCAACTCCTTGCTATTCTTAAAACGAAAAAATAAATCATGCAATACTCTCGTAGTACTCTCGTCTCTTGTGCGAGCTGACAATATGGTTCCGATCAATACTTTGAATGGGTCGCTTCCTTCTTCACACCGCAAGGATTCGAGAGCAGTAATTCTTGGTGGTTTAGCAGTGCGCAATGCTGCTTCCATCTTCTGGAGAATTCTTTTGATCGGGACCACAAATGATCATTTTCACACCCAGAGTTATAAATTTGATAAAAAGCATGGTGGTTTTTCTCGCAGGAGTAGGGAAACTCATTTGAATGCCTTGCGAATGCGAAAATAAATGCTTCTTCTTAAAATCAAAATGAGCTATTACAAAGGCAATCAAGAAGTATATTATTATCACCGTGATTTTTAAGCTACTCAGGTAGAGGGTCGGGTAGAGACTTGGTAGAAACAGATGGGGGAAATTCAACCGTGAAGAGACCAATCATTATTTGTCTAACCGGAATGCCAGGTGCAGGAAAGTCTACAGTTGCGAGCTCGCTGAAAGAAAAGGGATTCTTTGTTATATCAATGGGTGACGTAATTAGGGAAGAGGCCATGCGTCTTAAGCTTGATCTCAATGATGCAAATTTGGGGAATCTGATGATCCACTTGCGTGAAGAGTCTGGTCCTGGGGCTGTGGCCGAATTAGTTGTAAAGAAAATTGAAGCAATGTTGCTATCAAAACGCAAAGGAGATAATCCTGTTTTAATAGTTGATGGCGTAAGGAGCATTCCTGAAGTGACTGTTCTTAATCGTGTTGGTCTAGTCCGACTCCTAGCAATTCATGCAGCGTCGCATGTAAGGTTTGTCCATCTGAAGGAAAGAGGAAGATCGGATGCGCCTTTGGTTCAGAGTGATTTTATGGAAAGGGAGAGACGAGAATTGGACGTTGGAATAAGCGAAGTTATTGCGCTCGCCGATGAAATGATCTCTAACAATAGGCTTACGATCGACCAACTAAAAACAAATGCGTTTGAAATTGTTATGAAATGGATCAATTCATTGAACCTAAATTCGTAAGGCTATAGTGCTGTGAGAAGACACCGATCGGGTCGAAGCTATATTTGGCAAATATGAAATTTGATTTATTGATATGTGTTTATACGCCACTACTACTCATTCTAATTAGTATGATTTTGCTCGTGATCTTGTATTAGCTTCCTAAACTCTTCACTCATAACAGCGGAATCAATTAAAGTTCCGCTGTTAAGACTCCTATCATCATGCCTTATCCATATTATATTTCCATCAAGATCTACCTCGATCATCCTCGATCTTTGCAGGTAGCCTAACACGGCGATTATTTTTTGGGACGATAGGTTCGGTTTAAGTATCTTCTCTAAATGCCTCAGCTTTGGATATTCACCAGATTCTAATTTTTCTTCTAATCTGTGAATAAAAAAATTAACATCATCGTTACTGATTTCGTTTACTGGTCTCTGTTTCATGCTGTTCCTATGCTTACCTTTTGATTTCTTCGTGATACCATAATTCGTTCTAGATATTCTAAAACCTTTCCAAACATATTCAAAATAAACAACAACAATAATGTAGCTAGTAGCTAGTCATCGATCAGTAATAATTATAAATCGATACG